>JAJYRT010000079.1 GCA_021793945.1 Thermoplasmata archaeon | reverse complement strand
CAAAAAGAAATAGTGAAGCGGGTGAGATCGTTTCGTTCGCGGGCGCGCTGGCATAACTGTATGAGGTTTCATTGGTAGGCGTGTATAATACTCCTGAAAAGTTGGCGTCGGATGACAGATTGGAAACGGTAGAATTCTCCGGAGGGGTGAATCCAGCGATGTGATCTGGTAAGCTGGTGTAATTCCCCCCATGAAGTGCAAGTTGATCAGACACTCTGCCCGTAGTTGATGAAAAGCCAGTGACACGTATGCTTGCATTGAGTTGCGAAAAGTCGTGGCTTATATTCAATGCGACTCCGGGTGAGGAGCCATTGGAAGAAAATAGCAGGACAGGTGCCGCCGGACTGCTTGTTATGACGATAGGATTGTAAGAGACGACTCCTGCACTTGCCAGGCCGGTTGATAGAAAGGCCAAGGCTACAACTATTGCTACTGAAGCTTTAAGTCCTCGCCCTGCCATCTGAAACACTCTCACGAAGCAGGAGCGTACTGCATGGATAGCGTCGCAGTATCAGGCGTTCCCTGCGTGGCAAGCGTATTCATGACAATGGTGACATACAGACTGGAATCGCTGGATACTAGAATGGGTTGACCGATTTTTATTGGCGTTACAGAGCTGGATGTGGTTGCCGGGGTGGTTGAATAGTACATTGTAACATAACCGGGGAGTGTGCCGTTTAGCCACACCTGGGCATTGAATCCCGCGTTATTTACTATCTCCAGTGCATTTGTAATATTAACTCCGCTGTGATGGCTGTAGTTCAGGTCGAGGGTTACATTTTCCCCAGAAGCCGCATAATTGGCATACAGGAAATGCATGCTGTTTGCCTGGGAATAACCTGGTCCATCTGTAATGTAAACCACGGCATTATTCTGGCTTGTTGATACCAGAATTGGGTCGTTAATGATAACCGCCGCAGTGGCGGTAGCTGGTAGAAGCGCTGCAGTAAATATTGCCAAAAATAGGAATGTCTTTCTGTTCATATTTTCTAGAGATAATGTTACTGATATATAAAAATATAATTATGTATATTTTATTCCATATTCATATCTGCAGTTGCCAAGCATCTTGCATCAATTCCCGGCATCTGTGTGCTGTAGGAGTCAGGGGGATGCATGGTTACTGTTCCAGATAATGCTAAATAACCGCAGGGGATGATCAGGGCGTGTCCGTAAAGGGATTGTGCCATATTTGCGGGGCACCTGCATCGGCTTTTTGCAGGATATGCAACGAGCCAACCTGCGAGAATCACCTGTCTAAGAACGGGAGAGTGTGCATACTCTGCCAGGAAAAGTTTGGGGGACTGGTATTCAGCGCCTGAATCTGTATGATTGCAGCCAGTCGAGGTCAGAGTTGTATATATCCCGTATATCCTTTATATCGTAAAACATCATTGCAAGCCGCTCAAGGCCCAGACCCCACGCTATTACTGGTTCCCTTAGTCCCATGGGTGCGGTGACCTCAGGCCTGAACAAGCCCGATCCACCCATCTCCACCTCCTTACCATCTATGACTGCTACCACGTCCATGCTGGGCTCCGTATAGGGATAGTATGACGGGATCAGCTTTATTTCGTTGAAGCCGAGTTTTGAGTAGAATTCCCTGATGAGCCATTTCAACGTCGATATGCTGGCGTCCCTACCGTAGAAAACCCCTTCAATCTGGTGCAGTTCCGCAAGATGCTTCCAGTCAACACTTTCGTGCCGAAACGCCTTCTCTATGGAGAATACCGCCACTGGTGGCTCACGATGGTTGTAGAGGTATCTTATGGTATTAACTGTTGTATGGGTCCTTAGCAGCATTCTCCTTGCCTCAGCTTCATCCCATCGGTATCTCCACCCGGAATACCCTGGAATTCCACTTTCGTGTGACCTCTTTACCTTCTGAAGAATTTCAGGGTTTTCAAAGTCAGGCTTGTTCTTGACCTCGACATAAAATGTGTCCTGCAGTTCCCTCGCAGGATGATGCTGTGGAATGAACAGTGCGTCCATGTTCCATCCCGCATATTCTATGTAGTGCCCGCGTATTTCACTGAATCCAAGCTCCAGGAATATTTTCTTCACGCGATTGATGAGGTAAGTTATTGGGTGCATGGAAGCCCCGTGAAGAGTTTCAACCGGAGAAGACAGGTCGTACTCCCTGAATCTTGATGATCTCCATCTGCCGGATAAAATAACGCTGCGGTCTATTTCCTCGATCCTGTCATTACCTGAATCGCGAATTTCGAAGAGCCTCCCCCCATCGGTGAGGGTTATGTATCTCCTTCCTATTTTTTTCATCTCCAGCAGGTCCCCTCTGCCCTTGAGGTTCTCCATGATTTTCCGATCCACATTTCCCAGACCTGAATCCAGAATTTCAAGCGCCTTCTGACGATCCTGGATCTCCCTGTTTGCAGCCGCGTTTTCAAGATATTCTATCCTGCCGCCTTTGGGCTTGATCCCAAACTTTGCAAGTTGTGTTATGGCAATTGTCCCCTTTTCCTTCCCGAATCTTTCAAATATCTGGTTCAGTTCGGCTGATCCCTCGTTCCTGAGAAATTCAAGAACCTCGAGTTCCGGCAGACCCTCGGTCAGATATTTCCTGCCTTCCCTGCCGAGCTCGAATTGTTGCTCATATTCAGTCTCCACTGCTACGAGCCCCTTTTGCTGTAGCCACGAAACTGCGCTTGTTAATTCCCTTTTAGTCATCTCTGGCAGAATGATGCTATCCTCCGCCACCTTGGACGAATCTGGAAGGCCCTTTATAAATTTCAGAACCTCGTTCTCATTCCTGCTTAAGTCCATCGAGTATAGAACATACCTTCAAATATGAATTTTTGCAGTTTTCCTGTGTTTAGGAAGCAGACTAGGTTCGCAGGAAATCCACTATATTTTAATATAGGGTATACATTATTATATAATGCAAACCGGAGTATTCCTAAAGATTGAATTCAATTCCGACATCCCGTTATATCAACAGATAAGGGATCAGATCGTTGCAGCCATTGCAGATGGGACACTCAAGGATGGACAGATCATCCCGTCTGCCAGATCCATGGCGAAGAACCTTGGCATAAATTACCACACTGTCAACAAGTCCTACAATATACTGGCGCTTGAGGGTTTCATAACCATGAACTCAAAAAAACAGCTCCTCGTAAAGCCGGCTTCAGGTGCGCAGCTGAAACGGTTCCTGGATGACTGGAGCTCGGTTGAGGTGAGCCTCATCAATGAAGCAAAGGCAATGGGATTCGAAGCTGAGAAGATAATGGAAATATTCAAAAAGCTGGTATATTCGCCGTCAAGCCAACTCGATAGTTCACGCTGATCGAAATGTTGCTGCTGCCAGTTGCAAGGAACGTTAACAGGATCATTCCCGAGCTGTGTGCGAAACAGAAAATGAGGTGCATTGACTGAATCCGTCTGAAATAGATACCACGGCTGTCTTCCTGGTTATCGGGCTGGTGTACTGGCTTGTGCCATATGTCACCCAAAGCACAATAAAGTTTGGAGTAAGAATACCTCCGGGAAGGATCAATGACCCTGTGTTGAGGAGAATGCTGAAATCGTACCACGGGTGGGTGACTCTAGCCACAATCAGCATTTTTATGGCATTCATACTTATGCCTGACCTTTACGGGATTTTCTGGATTGGAGCCTTCTCATTTATTGCAGAAATAGTTGCGGTGTATCTCATTTACTTTGTGATTCACTGCAGGCTAAAGAAAATAAAGGAGGAAAACGAATGGTACCAGGGTGCAAGACAGGCTGCCGGCGTTCTGCTGCCAATTGCACATCAAGACCATAGAGATTACGTTTACACCATCATGATTTCATTTTCTGCTGTCATAATCGCTGCGACTGTTATCATGGGAGCCTTACTTTATCCTGACCTGCCTGCCCTTCTGGTTACTCACTATACCCATAATGGAATCCCTGACAGCTTTGAAAGGAAGGATCTCATTGACGTTTTTACATTTCCGATCCTGCAGCTGGTTGTTACTGCAATTCTTTTCCTGGTTTCCTATGCCATATGGAAATCTCGACAGGAAATCGAGGTTTTCAGGCCGTATACTTCATATCTGCAACAACTGAAATTCAAGAAATATTACAGGTACGTGATTATAGCAATATCTATCTCACTGAATGTCTCGTTGATGTTTGTGGCAGCAATACGCTGGGGACTGCTGAACCGCAATTATGGGTCCGCCCTGAACTACTTTCCAATAACTGCAGTTCTCCTTATCTCTACACCAATGATTTACCTTGGTCAGCAGGGCAGCCGGATAAAAACTGGATTCCCGGAACAACCAACCGGCTTCGTAAACATGAACGATGACGTTTTGTGGAAGGGGGGAATTTTTTATTTCAACAGGGCTGATCATTCGTTTTTAGTGGCTAAGAGATTCGGGATAGGGTGGACGCTTAATTTCGGCAACCCCCTTACCTGGGTGGTTCTGTGGGGAATTGTTATGATTCCGATAATCAGTTTATTGGTTATCTCACATTGAAAGCTGCTATTCTCCTCAGATTTAAGTGTCCGTGCTAGCCCCTTTGATTAGTGCATACATATAAAATATAAATACAGCTATATGATAATCCAGAAGGTACATTATTGGTCGAAATAAACGATTCCATGCAGATTTCTTTGCAATCTGAACCCATTTTAAGCGAGGGAAAACAGTGGTCAATTTTCAGGGATTCGGTCAGTAAACTTCCAATAGTATCAATAAAGACCAGGGAAAGTCTTCTGGAAAGCATAATCTCGCATTATGATTGCAGAGACGGCAGATCTGCCATAGTTTTATACAATTTTGGTTATGAGGATATTGCAAGACAGGTAAGCAGCAATTGCAAGAACTCAACTTTGCTTGAAATAGGGAACATAGATAGGGCGATCATCGGAGACTCCAGACATGCAGCGAATCTTGGCGATCAGATGGCTTCCGAAATATTTGCTGATTCCATGAAATTCCGGAAGCTCGATATATTTATCATAGGGGCAAGCAATATCTTCCTATCCGACAGAAAGGGCTTCAGCATGCGATTCACTGAACAGTTTTGGAATTCTTTTATATCGGCTATTAACACAATCAACAACGACTCAAGACTTATAATGTTCAGCAAGAGGGGAAATACTGAAGTGGAAAAACTTTTGTTCTCGCTCTCTCATGCCGTGGTATCTGTTGACATTGTGAACGATGGCCTCGATTTCCAGATAACAAGCCTATGAAAAACCCCAGAAGAGTAGCCATAATTTTTTCTTTCTTTGCTGCACCACTCCTCCTATCTATTTTTACAGCTACTTCTTTCCTCGCCATACCACTGGTATATATTTACTGGTTACTCCTGTTCATATCTGTTTTCACCGTAGCAGTATTCCAGGTCCAGATGTTCAAGGCAGACAAATACACTTTCAAATTGCTACACCATCAAGCAAACAAGAAAATGATCATATTCATTGCCAGCTTCAACGAAGACCCAGGAATGCTGGCCAGAAACCTTATTTCAATCAAAAATGCTAACAGGGATGGTGAAGTCTGGCTACTGGACGACTCCACAGACCAGAAAATAGTGAAGGAACTAATACCGATCTGCGAGAAACTTGGAGTCAGGTTCATTCATAGAAACTCGAGGAGAGGATATAAGGCTGGAGCCTTAAATGACGCCATGGCGCTGGTAGCAGATGATTATGAGTTTATGACGGTTTTTGACAGCGACCAAATGCCGAACCCCAGATTCTTCACAGGCATCATGGGTTACTTTTCTGACCCAAAGATTGCAGTTGTTCAAATCCCCCAGACATACACAAGCGTTCCAACGAACATCAGTCATTCCGCATTTTTCCAACAGGAAGTTTTTCTGAGGAAAATTATGAGGGCAAGAAGTGGCTCTTCAGCATTTATTCTTGGGTCTGGTTTTGTAGCACGAATTTCCGCAATCAAGTCAGTGGGCGGATTTTTTGAAGACAATGTAACAGAGGATCTGGCCACATCAATCCTTCTTCAGAGCAAGGGCTGGAAGATAATATATGTGGATACTTCTGACATCTGGTACGGTAGGTCTCCGGAAACTGTCAGTGCATATATCAAGCAACAGGGTAGATGGTCGCTAGGAGGTTTTCAGGCGCTTTCGCTGATGTTGTACAGCAATCTCTCAATATCTGCTTTTTTTGATTACTTTTCAGGTTGGCTTTACTGGTTATGGGTAGGTCCAATCAGACTTTTTTCGCTTCTTTCACTCGTGCTATTCCTGGATTTCAGGCTATATACAATTCTTGTAAACCCCATATTTTTCATCATCTTTTACTTCCCTTTTTTTATTTATTCAATGATCTTCTATTATTATACAGCAAGCGACGGACTGATGAGCTACGGAATAAAGGGATTTTTCATGCACCAGGGTGCCGAACTTCTCCTGATGTTCACTGTGACTTCTTCATTTTTTGCATACGTTTTAAAAAGAAAGCGACCTTTTGCCGTTACACCAAAAGGCGTTGCCGGAACTTATTCTCTCAGGCAGGCCATGCCCATGATCTCGATAGAATTGCTTGTTACTTCCACGATAAGCTTGGGGATAATATGGCTAAGGACTGCCAGCCAATTTCTGCTAAGAGTGGCCATTTACATCAACGTATTCTTCGCAGTCTATCTCATACCTTTCCTGATAGCAGCAAGCGTCATACTGTTTACCAGTACTTATTCCCCTAAAAATGAAACGGTTCTATTAACCAAGGTGCAGCCGCCTGAATAGAACAGGAAACAAAAATTCGGCTATAAAACAGTTATTGATGGACATTTGTGTAGAATGACCTTGATCGCATCATGTCCCTCCTGTTAGGGACAGGCCCGTTCTGATTTGCATATTTACGGATGAAAGATGGCTTTCCAAAAACCCCGATCAAAGATGTATCGTCAGCATTTAAATTGAGCAGATATTTTCCTTTCATGCTCTTAAGAAAATCAGCGAGGTCCAGAAAATCATTGGCGGTGAAATTATAATTATACCAGTCTTTTCCGGGATATGGAGGATCAAAATAGAAAAAAACCTCCTCGGAATCATATTTGCGTATAATATCCCGAAAGTCCTGGTTTTCTATCCGCCAATTTCTTACAATATCACGAATTTTTCCAAAGTTGTAAAGGGTCTTCTTCAGATACATACCTGAAGATTTTTCCCTTTGTGTTCCGTAGGTGTTACCCAGCCCTCCGAAGCTGCGGCTAAATCTTACTATTGTGTTTCCCGCCTTGAGCGGGTCGATGACATCTCTATGGCCTGGAGCCAAACCGGCATTAACCTGCGGCTTGCTTGAACCTGTACCGTCTCTGCCGGTTTTCCTGCCTTCGTCTCTTCCAGTAATCCCGATTTCGTTGTCAGGTTTGCGAACAGGGTTAAACCTGTAATTTTTCTCTCCGTTGCTGGTTGCTGCTATCTTCAACGCTTCATACAGGATTCCAGGTTTGTACTTTATGGAGTTGAACAGATTTGTGAACTGCGGATCTATATCGTTGTAGATTGTGTTCGGAAAATTAATGTTAAGCGATACTGACCCTGATCCGCCAAAAACATCTATGAATAAACTGCAGTGGGAGTTGTTAAACACCTTCTCTATGTCTGGAATAACAACAAACTTAGCCCCGGGATATTTTAGCAGTCTGAGATAAACCATGGCTTACTGCTGGCATATCCCCTCTCAGGCTATATTGCTTTCCAACACCTATTGATAGCTAACTCGCTAATAGGAATGCAGCACTAACGCTCAAATATAGGCAGTTCCCGTTCCTAAAATAGCCAAAATTGTCGCGCCTCTACCCTTTGAGGCTACTTCAAGCAGATGGTGAATCCCGAAAGTGATGCCTTTATGGATATCTTTCCTGACAATCAGAAATAAGGAAACCTCGTTTCATAATGTGAGTAAGTTTAAGAGATGCACTCACCACTGTTTCAACCCTGAACCAATTGCTCGACAAAATGCTATTCCTTCAGCAAGAAGACTCTTGGTGAAATCGTTCCTTTTCTTTTTGCGAAATTAATTATCGGTATTATGCAGAAACTCATTTAACTTTGTGAGCGAGAAGTCTCCTTGACTCAACAAAAGGGGATGAAAGCGAGCAAAATGTTTATGGTGTATGGCGTATTGCTATACCTATGCCATACGATCTGGATAAAGGTGCGCATTCAGTGTATTCACTGTATTATCACTTCATCCAGGTCGTGAAATACAGGAAGAAAGTATTTACCAGTGACATGATTGT
>JAJYRT010000078.1 GCA_021793945.1 Thermoplasmata archaeon | reverse complement strand
CGGGAAAAGACTGGGCTTCAGGGGAGTACTACAGCAACAGGAAGATTAAGCGCCCCAACAGGCAGGCTGAAGATACTCAAAATGCAAAGAACCTATGGGAAATATCATTGAAAGCAACAGGAATCGCATGAAATAATTTCTGCTATTCTCATTATATTTTTGAAATTTTAGAATCCCTCACATATGACCGTTAAGCTCCTATTACAAAGCGGAGCTCGTCGAGCTAGGTTAAAGGATCAGCATCGTCAGTTTACAGGAAGATTTAAATTATAAAGGTGTGGAAGTATAATATTTCAATTATACAAAATTGATACGAGTCCCCGTAATCTTTGCAGCATTGACAAAATCCTGATCACTGGTTATGATCGATTCACCATTTTCTTCACATATTCCGAGTATCAAAATGTCCATTTCGTTTATAAGCGAACCATTTGTTTTGAGTTTCTGATACACTTCTGCACAATATTGGGCAGTCTTTGCTGTGAACTCATAGATCTTGAACTGGTTGAGAAAACCGATAAGCGAATCTCTTTTCGAACCGGGTGGGAAAGTTGAATAAATCCCCCTCAGGAATTCATATCGATTGATCACTGTCAAGCGTGCTGCCTCCTTTTGGTGAGTTTCCAGGAACGTTCTAGTTTTTTCATCTCCTTTGACTATATTTATCAAAACACTAGTATCAAGAATTGGCGCCATGATATTACAACTCTTCCAAATTTCTAGTCTTTGCCCTATCTCTTCCTTTCTGTAATTCTAGGTTCATGTCATGGGCTGTATCTTCTGACACGATGCCGTAATACATTTTAAGATCACCAAGAACAGTTTCACTTTCTGAAGACGCTAAAAGGTCTCTTATGACCTGAGAAAAAGATTTACCATCTTTTCTCTTTGATAATTCATCATATACGTCGTCCTGGATTGATATGATTTTTACCATATATACATATATGCATATATGCTAATTAACTTTTATGAGCTTCCTTTATAAGTCAAACAGTCAATAGGAAATGTGCTACCTGACTACTTTGAAATTGTTGGCTGCTTCAAATTCTCTATCGAATGTGGCAAGAAACATCGAAATACCTGTTAGATCTGAGTATTTCAGGCTGCTGTCAACCAGCCAATCGTTGCGTTCCGATGAAACCATGCTCACGGGCATGGGAGAGGACAGCAATAAGCCCCATCCATCAGGGTGGGGTAGTTGACGAGAGAAATATACATTCAACCTTTTTATTCAATTTTTAGCATCCTTCACATATGCCCGTTAAGCTCATATTACAAAGCGGAGATGGTCGAGCTATGTTAAAGACAATGGATTCAGAGCTCATCTTGTGTGGGTATGAGAGTTCGAATCCACTCATTTGCATTACTTTATTCTATTTATAAAATAAAAATATTTAAAATCTAACTTTCCGATATCGGAAACCGGGGTCAATTAATTGATAAATATCGAATCGGTTACAAAAGTATACACCCCAAAGTCTCCACCGGCTGTTGATAGCCTTAACCTGGAAATGAAGGATGGAGAAATATTGGGCCTCGTAGGTCTTAACGGTGCTGGCAAAACATCGACTATAAGGATGTCTGCAGGTATTATACTACCAACTTCCGGCAGGGTGCTGGTTGATGGGCATGACATGGTAAAGGATAAAATAAAAGCTGCAGCGCAAGTGGGCTGGATTCCGGAATTTCCGAATTTTGAGCCAAATGCCAAGCCCGTTCAGCTTATGAAGTATTATGCTGGTTTTTATGGTCTAAACGGAAGGGAGGCAGATGAAAGAATAGAGCATCTGCTTTCCATAGTTGGCCTGGAGGCTCATCTCGACAAGAAACTCAGGGATTATTCACAGGGTATGAAGAAGAGATTCGCCATTGCAGAATCAATTATTGGAAACCCACAGAATGTTCTGTTTGACGAGACATTAAACGGGTTGGACCCTGAAGGAGTTGTTTTTGTGAGAAATCTTATGTTCGGCATTAAAAAGGAAGGAAAGTCCGTACTACTTTCATCGCACATCCTGAGTGAAGTTGAAGATGTTGCCGACAGAGTTGCCATTATCAACCACGGAAAACTTGTGAAGGTGCTGAAGAGGAACGAGCTTCATTCTCTCGGGAACACGGTCATAAAGGTGGTTGTTGATAACTACGATGAACAATTTCTCAAAATCTTGAAAGACTATGGAGAATCAAGATTTGACGGTCACTTTGTATTTTTATCGGATCTAAATGTACCCGACAGTGAAATTCCTTCCATACCTGACAGCATAATCAAGTCTGGTTATCGTATCAGGGAGTTTATGCCAATGGGTGAAACGCTTGAAGAATATTTTTTCAAATTAATAGGTGAGAAGAATTGAAACCCGTTGTGTATGAAATAAAAAGAACTCTGACAAGTAAGTTTGTCATAATAATGATGGTTGCCATTGTTGGTCTTGTGTCATTGCTTTCCTATGAAAACGGTTCAACATATTCGGCAGTCAACATACCTTCATCCCCTATTCTTACTAACGGGTATTACCTCAACGGCCAGAATTTGACAATGGTGGGTTATTTCCATGATGCATATGGAAAACCGGATACTCATATTACTGCATATTACACCTATGCCAATTCAACATTTTCCAGCAAGGCCAACAGCAATGGATATGCCAACGCAACGATACGTCTTGGAAGTGTTAATGCCAGCACTGTTCCTATAACCGTAAACTATTCGTATCAGCAGTTCCGGTCATCAGTATCCAGTTCGGCTTCAACATATTCAGTAAACCTTCTGGAGAGTTACTCAGGGCTCTATATTGAAAACGAGATATTCAACCCAGCCAACAAGACCGATCTTGGATTTATGGCAATGTATGTGGGTCAAAACGGTTCTTCTGCACCATATACGCATTTTTATGTGTCTCAGATAAATCTGTCCAATCCAAATGCTTTCAGTGCACTTTCCCTTGAGGGAAACCATACATTTTCTTTCAGTGCTTCCGGATTTTCGCACAAGACTTTCTTCCCATCTGCCACTGCCTCCGACAAAGGCAAAAACTACAGTGTTGTGGCAACAAACTCATCGGGGACATTCGTGTCAATTTCAAATTCCCGGCTTCCTGATATATCCGTTCTGGGACCAATATCTGTGTACACACCGTTGACGCAAAGCCAACTGCAGTCTCTCATATTTTCCGGGACATCAGAACTATTGGGATTCCTGATACCTATCCTGGCAATTTTCGCAGCATACCTTACCTATGGTAAAGATAGAACTACGGGTGTAATGGAATCTGTAATAAAGAGACCAATAGCACGTGGGGAGATTATCGCTTCGAGATACCTTTCCAACTCAGTTGCCATAATAGGATCGGTGGCTCTGTCCATGCTTTTATCAGATATCATAATACATCACTATCTCAACTTGTATCCTACCCTGACATTCGATGCATACTTTATCTGGACATATGTTGTAGAGGGTCTTGCATTCCTTTCCCTGGTCTATCTGTTTTCACATCTAGTGAAATCGCAGGGTGCTTTACTGGGAGCAGCAATAGCCATATTCGTGGTCTGGGATTTGTTCTGGTCAATAATCCCAATTGCGATTCTTTCCGCCTTTGGCGTCAGCAGTAATTCCAACGCATATCTCACAACACAGATTGCGTTTAACTACGCCAGCCCGGCCGGATATTCATCCCTTGTGTCAACATTTATCACAGGAAAGATTGGCCTGATTTCCAGCACATCCATAAATCCGGCACTGTTCTACATTACAGCACCACTACTGATCATAGCTGGAATCCTGTGGATAGTTGTACCGTTTGGTATTTCATACTGGCTTTCGGTGAACAGGGATTAAATCCATAATGTGGTGTTTTCACCACACATAAATTCCAGTTTAAATTTTTATATTTTTCTTATATTTTGTTCCGCCACAGATAACCAGAATATGCGTATTTGTCCACAAGTTTCAAAAGAGGTTCTTCCAATAGTAGAGCACGATTCGGCTGTCCCCAGCACCAAAAACAGGGTTGTCCCAACCAGTATTCATGTGGAGACGTACCTGTATTCAT
The DNA here is from genome assembly GCA_021793945.1 of Thermoplasmata archaeon. Next base: position 4,377 of record JAJYRT010000078.1, on the reverse strand, counting down.
GACTTAAGCCGTCAGCTGCTGGTCCCGCTCAACGAGATAGGTTTTTTGACAAGATTTCTAAGTTTTAGCAGAAATACGAATGCTATGATTGACACAACTGTTATGATCCTTGCGATACCCAATACCTGGACCAATTCGGCCCACACAAACAATGGCGTTATGAGGCCAATGGCCAGTGCAAATTTGTGGACACGGTTATCTTTTCCAGGCATTAATCTGGCCATAGCCACCATAATCAGAAGATTTCCAAGAATGAAGAAAATTGCGTCAAGAAGTGGTGGAATTCCGTATCTCCCATTTATTATCGGCGAGAGAAAGGCATTAAATGAATAAAGTGGAAACACAAGCGCCCCCAGAACGAATAATTTCTTTTTTCCCTGTTTGTTTTCCCCTTTTCCTGAAAGCCACTCACCTGGAAGAATCCTGGCTATTATCACAAGCAAAACTGCAACGCCAAGGAAGAATACATAGTCGCCAATAGTAGGAGCCGCCAAGGGCCTGGCCGAATTGACTACTATATTCAGCACGATTATGTCTATAGCATAAATTCCTAGCACAAGAGAAGCACTTTTCCTCCCGAGAAGACGTTCTCTGGAACGTTCAGGATATGCAATAGAAAGCAACAGGATAGGGAGACCAATGCTGAACACAGCATGAAAAATAGAGATGCCAATTGCCCAGATCCAATCAACCCCGAGGAACCTACCATATGATCCGAGCAGGCCCACCGGGTTTCCGGACGGGATAAAGAAGGTATGGACAGAAATCCCCTCTTCCATGATGCCATAAGAAAGCCCAAGCAACAGGATGGTTGCCCATCCTTTTCTGAATTTTATCGCAAAATCTCTTATGAGGATGGTCCCAGTGGAATAAAGAGCAACATTGAACACAAGGCCCAGGAAGAATGAAGCGGGATTGAAAATTAGATCTCCAAGCTGGGAAGAACCAGTCATGTACTCAGGGATCCCGGGAGTCATGATGATCAGGAGCAATACCATTGTCTTTCGAATGCCTTTGGGAACCAATTGTCTTACCCTGTCAGGACTGAGCGGTGCCTGACAAGATATCTTAAGGACATAGTGTATTTATTATTGCGGTTTTTTGTCGTGTGATTTTCACGGTTTCAGCTCATTTTCATTAGAGGCAGCGGTTCAATCGGCCATGCCTATGCACGAATGCATGCTCCAAAACAACGTAGCTTGAACCTTAGACAGAACTTACTTTGAATTTAGTATTATTCTATATTAGTATTTATTAAAATGAAAATATTTAATTAAACTGTGCTATCCCAAAAAGTGTCAAATAATTCGTTCAATAAAATATTGGTGACATTAATTATACTGGTAATGGTCCTTTCCGGACTTTCTGTTATTTCAAGCCTCTGGGGACATGAAGCTACTCCCATTCACGCCAATGCTGAACATGCCCCCTCTGTTTCTTACTCTCCTTCACAGGCTGCTGGAAAACAGAATGTAGTAATTGAAAACTTAAGTCTCGGAAATGGTGCAGGACCTACTCAAATAGCATTTGATCCAGTTAATGGATACCTGTATGTCAGTAATACTGGAAATGGCACAATATCTGTAATCAACGCAACGTCAAACAGTGTCGTTGGAACAATAAATCTCGGCTCCTCATCAGAGCCTAGTGTGGTTGCATACGATCCGGCAAATAATTATATCTATTCAGGGGCGATTTCAACAAAAAACCTCTCCATAATCAACACTACAACAGACACTGTTGTTGAAAATATAAGCATAAGTGCGAGCTTCAGTGGAATTGTATACGATCCGGCAAACACCTACATGTATATCGGTAATGCTGGAAACTCCATATCAGTACTGAACTCTACAACAAACAAAGTTGTTGTGTCCTTTACGATGGACTCAACAGTAGACGGTATAGCGTATGACTCAGCAAATGCCTCCATTTATGTTGTCGTTTTTTCAAATGAGATACAGTATATCAATTCAACAACAAATGAGATTGCAGGAACAATAAACCTGGCAAGCAGTCCTGCAGGAATCGCATATGACTCTGCCAATAACACTCTATTTGTAGACAATCCAAGTTTGGGGACAGTCTCAATGATAAACGCAACTACCGGCAAAATAGTTGTAAATACAACAATTGGGCCATCCACTACTTCAATGGATAATTTTGAGGGAGTATCTTACGATCCAGCGTTCAACAGCCTGTATGTTTCCAACTTTGTTTCCGGTAATGTATCAGTGATCAATGCAACTAATGGAAAGCTTGTAACAAATCTGACTGTTGGATCAAATCCAGAGGGAATAGTGTACGATCCAGCGAATGGATACACATACGTAGCAAATACCGCATCCGATGATGTTTCTGTTATTGCCCTGATGAATACATACAAGGTGACATTCACAGAAGCTAATTTGCCAGTAGGGGCAAATTGGTTTGTTAACATAACCGGCCAGAAATCATCCGGACCCATTTCCGGAAACAGTTACACCATAGATCTATTGAACAATACTTATACGTACAGTACAGCAACCACTGCACAATATGCCTCCGCACATTATTTGGAGACATTCGACGTAAATGGTTCACAGTTGTCTGTGGCCATCCCTTTTTACAAAGCCTACAAAGTTATGTTCAAGGAATCCGGATTGCCATCGGGAACGGGCTGGAAGGTTATGGTAAGCGGCCAGCAGGGTACCGGGACCTTAACTGGAAATAGCTCCACCATAAATCTCCCGAATGGAACATACACTTATCTCACTTCTTCATCTATCAGCAATTTCGAGGCATACGGAAACACAACTTTCACAGTGAACGGGTCTTCTGTTACGGAGCACATCTCATTCGTAGAGACATACAAGGTTGAATTCGACACATATGAAATTCCAACAGGACAGGTATGGTACGTAAATCTGACTAACGGCAATTCATACAAGTCGAAAGCACCTCCTATGGAAACATTACCCGCAAATGTCCCAATGGTTACCAGCACTGTTTTATTCTCTGTTCCTAACGGTACCTACTATTACAACATTGCAACAGTCGACAAGAATTATGAACCAAACGGAACCTTTGCAGTTCACATTATGGCAGTAGAACCAGTTGGTTTCACCAGTTCACTCTCTTCCGGCTCCTTTACGGTTAACGGTGCAGCACTATATGAGGGGGTAAACTTTTCATATGCATTCAAGACAACGTTTACCGATTCAGGCTTACCATCTGGAACACCCTGGTACGTCAACCTCTCCAATGGACAGGCACTGACATCAAATACGACCACGATAACATCCTATGAGCCAAATGGAACGTATTCGTATACAGTTGCAACCGCAGACAAAACCTACTCTCCTGATAAAGGATCAGGCACCTTTACTGTAAACAATTCCTCTGTTTCGGAAACCGCTACATTCAGCAAGGTTCTGAGCAAAGTTACTTTCATAGAATCAGGTTTGCCCTCTGGCACAGCCTGGTACGTTAACGGAACAGGAGTATCGGAGAATTCAACATCCCAGAACATGGTCTTTGAACTCACAAACGGGACATATACATTTACGGCTACGAATCTTAGCAGTTATTACACGTCTGCTTCCCAATTCACCGTAACAATCAAAGGTTACAATGTGTCTGAAAATGTCCATTATTATCACTGGGCCTACATAACTGGAACAGTCTTGCCGGGCAATGCAACACTCACCTTCAATGGAAAGGATGTGGCAGTTTCTTCTAACGGCTCATTCAATGTATCCGTTGCAAACGGGACATATGATATTGTAGCTACTGATACAGGCTACCATTCATTCAACACAAATGTTACACTTGGCAATGGTGCAGTAAAGCACATCTCAATAGATCTGAAAGCACTGCATCAGAACAATCCCATATCGCAGGATGTAATTTATGGTGCAATTGCTGGAGTTGTTGCAGTAGCAATTGTGGGCGTAGCTGTATATACTCTGAGAAAGAGATAATCTCAATTATCTCTTCTTTGTCATTATAATATATATAATTTTAAAAAAAACTAATACATTTTTCTTATCGTTTCTTAATTCTTGTGGAAATTATTTCAGACTTATCAATGTCAAAGGAAACTCTGCGACTCTTCAGGAATTCATTGAGCAACTCCCCGGTCGGCGAAGCAGGAAGCCCCGTCCAATAGGGCGGGGAGGATGTCACTAGAGAAATATATATTCAACCTTTTTATTCAATTTTTAGCATCCTTCACATATGCCCGGTTAATCTCATATTACAAAGCGAAGATGGTCGAGCTAGGTTAAAGGCGATGGATTTAGAGTCCGACTTACTTCTGCAAGCAAATCCTGCTGAATAGTCTATCTTAATACTTTGAAATTATCGGCACCTTCAAACTCCCGATCGAATGTGGCAAGT
>JAJYRT010000077.1 GCA_021793945.1 Thermoplasmata archaeon | reverse complement strand
CAACACAAATATCATGAAGCTCGCTTCAAAGCACGGAATAGGAACCATAAGGGAACTGTATGAACGAGCGGATCGCGATAGGGAGTGGTTCTGGAAAGCAGTGATTGAGGATTGTAACGTAGAGTTCACAAAGCCATACCTTAAGGTCACCGACGATTCGCTTGGAAAAATGTGGACCAGGTGGTTTGTAGGCGGCGGCATAAACATAGTGTGGAATTGTGTCGAAAGATACAGGGAGAGCGACGGAGCGGCCATAGTCTTCGAAACTGAGGATGGGATAAGCGGAGAGGTATCTTTTTCAAAACTTGATGAGATAACCGGCAAGTTATCAGGCTCACTAAAGAAACTGGGAGTAAAACGGGGAGATAGGGTTGGTATATACATGCCCCTGCTTAAGGAGAGCGTAATGGCAATGTATTCGATCATGAGAATTGGGGCAATTGCCGTGCCCATGTTCTCGGGATATGGAATCGACGCTGTCAGTACAAGAGTTAGAGATGCCGGAATAAAAATACTTTTCACGGTATCCTCAACAACAAGAAAGGGAAAGCATATCGCCGTAATTGACAGCGTGAGGTCAATAGAGGGCATCACCATAATTGCCTTGAATCTTCAAACTCCAGGCGCAAACGAGCATGATTTCTACAGCCTGGTTTCATCCGGAACCTATGTGAAGAGCGTAGAGATGGAGAGCGAGGAACCTGCAATAATGCTCTATACGTCAGGAACAACCGGAAAACCCAAGGGAACAATGCACGTCCACGGGGGAAGCTTTATCAACATAGTCAAGGAAGTAAAATATTACATGGACTTCAAGAATGAGGATCGCCTTTTCTGGATCACGGATCTGGGATGGATGATGGGTCCGTGGGCCATAATTGGGTCGAATGCGCTGGGAGGCGCCATTTTTGTCTATGATGGGGCAATTGACTACCCTGATTCCACACGGGCCTGGAAACTCATTGAGAAAAATAAAATTACCCTCCTTGGGCTTTCCCCTACTTTTGTGAGACTGATGAAACATAGGGGGATCAGGGAGCAGATGCTCGGAATCAGGGTATTTGGGTCCACTGGAGAACCATGGGATAACGAATCATGGATGTGGCTGTTCGAGCAATTGGGAGGATCAAGCACGCCCATATCAAACGTTTCCGGCGGAACTGACATCGTTGGATGCTTTCTGGCTTCAAACCCTGCGCTGCCCCTTAAGCCGAGATGTCTCTACAGGGGGCTGGGAATGGATGTCTCGGTGTTCGATGAAGAAGGCAATGAGGTGTATGACACGGTTGGATACCTTGTTTCTAAAAGTCACTGCCCTTCAATGACGAGAGGAATATGGAAAGATCCAGAAAAGTACAGGGAGACATACTGGGGAAAATTTGGGGATGCCTGGTCCCAGGGGGATTGGGCAGAGATGGATCGGGATGGCTATTTCTATCTTTACGGCAGATCTGATGAAGTGATTAAGGTTTCAGGAAAGCGGGTTGGGCCAAACGAGATAGAGAATGCCGTAATGAAGGTCAAAGGTGTGCTGGAGAGCGCTGCAACGGGCATACCTGATGATATTAAAGGAGAAGCCATATGCGTCTTCTACCTTGGGACTAACGAGGAAGCCATAAAACGCAGTATTGCCGAGCAGATGGAGAATGATCTCGGAAAATCCTTTTCCCCGAAATACATAATTCACCTTGAAAAACTGCCAAAAACGAGAAATGGTAAGATCATGCGAAGGATACTTAGAAAAGCTTTCATGGGTGAGAATATTGGCGACACCAGCAATATGGAGGACCTTAACATAATAAACGAAGTTTCCATTATAGGCAACAGGATGAGGTCAGGAAATCATGGAGACTGACCGGTTTCTCCCTGATTTGTTTCCGTTCCCTTCCCGTTTACTTTAGAAATCAGGCTTTCATACTCTTCCTGATTTATTATGCCTGACTTGAGCATTTCCTCTATCATACCGGCGTCTGCTTCTGCCCGGGAAAGACTTGCCGAGTCGGGAATGACAGCCTTTTCTTCCACGCTTGCCTGCGCTGGCTCGTTTTCCCCTATCTCCCTGGTTGTAACCTTGCCGTACGGGAAGTATAGCTTCGTGATATCCATATATGTATAGATGTCTTCCAGCTTCTCTATTATCTTTCCCTCGTCTACTTCCATGAGGTCTGAGAACTTGGCACGTTCGTAATAGTTCAAGCAGAAACTGGTTATCTTTTTCAGGACGGTAAACCGGCTTTCCATTTCCTTAGGAAGATTTGCTGGGAGAGATTTAACTGACTCCAGAAAAATGACTGAATCCATCATTGAATCTTCAGGAACATTGACGTTCATTTCCCTGAATGACCTGGCAAGAAACTGCCTCGCTGTTTCCCTTCCAGCTTGCTTGAGTCCAAAAAAGCGTATATAATCCGCTTTCACAGCATTGAATGAGTTTATTATGGCATCCCGTGGGTTATTATCACCTATCAACTTCCTTGCTTCAACAATGGGCGGAGTGTCACCGACCGTGATCACCTCTATCTTTGTTCTTACCTCTTCTCTCTGCTTCTTTCCTGGTTTTTTATTGAAAAGCTTTACCATAATATATCTACTCCACTACGAATATACTAGTGATCTCCATTGAACCTCTTTCTCAGGTTCTCGTACTCTTCATTGGAAATCGTTCCCGATTCCTTCATCTTCTTTAGCCTCTGCAACTGCTTCTCCTGATCAGGCGCTGCAGGCTGCGTTTTTGCAGGCAGTGGCTTGCTAACTTCCACAACCGGGGCGTTCTCGATCGTGTATATTCTTCCAACGAGTGCACCGCCTATGAACCCACCAGCCATTGCAGGTATGATGAGATTCACCACTGATGTGATTATTGCCGCCGTCATGGTCAAGTGGCTATAAGTCGTCATCAGGGAAACAAGCAAAGTGACATATGGACCGGTGCCGAGATTATGTGTTATAAACGAAATGACGGCGGAATATTCATAAGCAGACAGCAAAACAATGACTGCTGCCACTATCGCTGATCCGACAAGTGCGCCGAAAGTTCCCTTTGAAGTGCGTCGCGCAACAACTCCAGCTATGACGCCGGCTATCAGCGCGTAAACGAAATAGAACAATCCAAGGACCAGCATAAGCAGCAGGGTGGTTATCAGACCTGCAAGCATGCTTCCCTGATCATTATCGTCCATTCAAAGCGTTAACTAATTAGAATGTATATAAATATTTCCCACATCATCTTATGCATATCGATCTGTATGTCCATCAGTGTTCAGAGGATTTTATAATCCGTTTCGCATACAGATTCATGTCCCTCGAGTCTGAAGTGAGGCTATTATCTGATGGGAATTTTACACTTGATCCGGGAGCTATCTTCGGCATTGTCCCCCGGCCGGTGTGGTCAAAAGCGTTCACTGCGGACTCGAATTTCAGAATAAAACTTGCACTGAACATACCGTTGATCATCAATGGCTCTTACACTGCACTTCTGGATTCCGGAATTGGCGATCTCGAAGACGAGAAGTTTAAAAAGATATACGAAGTGGAGAAAGGAGAAAAGTTGATCAATCAGATCCAGACTTTCGTAAATCCTGATGATCTCAATTTCATTGTTCATTCGCATCTTCATTTTGACCATATGGGGAATTCATTCTCTTCGGATGGAAAGCCATTTTTCAAAAGGGCGAAACTAATTGCACAGAAGGAGGAAGTTTCAGCGATGAGGCACCCTAACGAGATCACAAGAAGCAGTTATAGAAAATATCCAAAAACACCGAGAGGGTTCCATGCAATTGATGGATCAGTACGCATAAAGGACGGGCTTCACGTCCTGAAGTCTGGCGGTCACACCAGTGGACACCAGATTATTATCTATAGAACCGGCACGGAAGAGCTTATTTATTTTGGCGATCTTGTTCCAACTTCATTCCACCTCAAACTCCCTTACATAACAGCAATCGATGGTTTCCCCATGGATACACTCTACTGGAAGAAGAAGCTCATATCAAAGGCCATCAGGGATCACGCACTTTGCATTTTCAATCATGATACACAAGTCAAGGCTGCCTATCTCAGTGGAGAGACGGGTAACCCGAAAATAGAGAGTGTTGATCTCTAGATCGAGATGTCAACCTGATCCGAAAGGATCATGTCCATTGCCAGCTCTGCTATGTCAGTGGCATAATGCCCGATCCTGGTAACCTCTTCCATTGATGTTGAAAGGAATGATACGTTCTTATCCCTCTTGAACTCGTTCAGCTTTTCACGTTTCATATCCGATATTTCAGCTTTCCTGCCTATCAAGCCGTTCAATATGGAATAATTCCTGGCGTAGAATGCATCAACGGATTCCTGATACAGGCTGAATGATGTCTGAAGGGGACCCAGGATGCCATCTGCATTTGCAGAATGCTCCGAATTATTCTCAAGCCAGAGCTTGCATATGTTCACGGCATGATCCGCGATCCTTTCCAGAATCCTTGACACAATGAGGTAAAAAATGTTGAACTCTCTTTCATTGCCCTTCTTTCGGACTTCCCTGTAAATGTACCACTGATACCGGTCAACATCATCATCCCTGTCAACAACGCTGCCGAACAGGGCGTTATCCTTTCTCTTTATTGCCTCAATCACGTCAGCTATCATGGTTGTGACGTTGAGGGACATTCTCCTTATCGCATTGGGTATCGGAAAGGACGATGAATCAAGAACGTTCTGCAGTACTATTGAGTCTGATGATTCCTCGAATATCTCGACTCCCATTACGAGCTTTGAGAACTTCCTAATTTCGTCCCTTAGGGCTGAACCCATATAATCCTTGCATTTAACCACAATTGTATCGAAATTGGAGATATAGAGGGAAGTCAGTGTCCTATCCAAGACTTTGAGATCAATGCTGTCCGTAATCCTGAGTGTCTTGACGTTCTCCTTGCTGTTAGACTTGTTTGATGATACAAGAATGTCTCCATTGATGTCCTCCAGCCTGACCTCGCTTCCCTTGGTCAGCTTATTTTCCTTTATCCATTCTGATGGTAAGGAAACTATATGTGTAGATCCTCCGGTGAGCTGAATCTTCCTAACGGTTTTACTCATATATAGGTTATTGAATTTCTATATATATTACTTAGGATTTTTTTGCCGGATCATGTCGTCTGCTATTTGAAATGCTTCTTGCGAGAAACACACCTATTAGAAATATTAGTTCGAAAATTACCAGGTCACTGATGACATAACTGGGAATGTTGTCTTCAAAATATGTTGTCTCATATGTGTTGATAGGACCCTGTCCGTTGGATATATATAAGCTGCTGTTAAGGGAGAAGTTATAAGTGTAGATGCCTGCGGACAGATTGTCACTGTTGTAATAGAATGTGTAATCACTGGCAGATTTGTTTATATGATTTATTCGCGATGCATGAATTACAAGATTTGTCGCTCCGTTGGTTATATTTATAGTTGGATCAAACTCACCTATGTTAACGGGAGAACTCGCATTGACAACCATCGTGAAATTATAGTCCCTGTTCACGCCGGAAAATGGGGTAACGTAGGTTGTAATTGTTCCGAAAGAGGATGTGCTTGATATGGGAAGTTGCTGATAGCTGTACACGTTGTCAGAAAAAATAGCAGCGGCGAGAATTGCGACGATTATGAAGATCATCAGGCTGCCCAGTATCCTTGTCTTGATCCTGTACATTTTCGTATAATGCATCACTATGAAAACTGCAACAGGAACCATGAAAAGCAGTATCTCAGAAATGAAAAGGGATGCATAAATAAGGATTACAGAAGCGATTATTGAGATGATGGGAGCTGTAACACGATTATTCTTAACTATGAATTCACTTAATTCGGACAATGGCTCCGTAACCATAGATCACTATTTAGCGTTTTTGAAAAATACGAACATCCGAATATCTCGTTAAACAATATCACGGGGCAGCGGATGACCGATGGCTGATCTATATTGCTGGTTTCATATTACCAGAGACAATTGATTATCTTCCCACCTTGAATTTTACAACACGTTATGAGCTACAGTAATATTAATTATTAACAATTCATTGCTCTTTCATGCTTCCAACCATCGAAGAACTGAGAAAGATGAGAAAGAACCTGGGAATCAGCCAGAAGGAGCTGGCAAGGGTAAGCGGAGTCAGTCAGTCCTACATTGCCAGGCTTGAGAAAGGGAGCATTAACCCTGCATATGACAAAATCAGGAAAATATTTGATTATCTGAACAGATCAGGGCAAAGAGCGAAGAACATGGACCTTACAGTGGAAAGCATAATGACAAAGACCTTGATAACCTGCTATCCCACGGATTCCATAATGTCTGCACTCAACATAATGAGGCAGAGGGGTTATTCCCAGCTTCCCGTAATAACGCATGACGGAAGGACCGTGGGAACCATAACAGAGTCAGATGTCAACGATATGCTGATCAAGGGCGCATCCATAGAATCTCTCAAGAATCTCCTGGTTAGAAAAGTTATGGGAAGCACCCTGCCTCAGGTTGATAAATCAAGCCCCGTTTCGATGATCTATCCCATGCTCAAGTATTCGAGCGCAGTTCTGGTTACCGACGGCGGAGAACTCAGAGGGATAGTTTCCAAGGCTGACATTCTTAAGGCGGTAGAAGAATATGCCTGATATACCGCTTGAAATATTCCAGTCCATAGTTTTTTTCATTCCTGCTTATGCCGCTAATCCTGGCGCAGTAATATTTGGGGGGCACGGAATAATTGATCGCGGAAAGAATTTTATTGATGGAAGACGGATATTTGGGGACGGAAAAAGCTGGAGCGGATATTTTGGTGGAATACTTTCAGGTACGATACTGGGACTAATTCTGTACCTGATTATTAGCTACATATATCCTGGCTTTGGAAATTTCGGCCCTACAATAGCCGCTTCACTTGTGCCGCTAATATCGATGTCGGCAGGTTCGATTACCGGTGACCTGGTTGGTTCATTCACAAAGAGACGTATGAACATTAAAAGGGGCGGGAACGCTTCGTTACTGGACCAGCTTCCTTTTGTGCTTATGGCCTTGCTTTTCCTTTTCCTATTCAGCAGATCATTCTTCATGACATACTACGGTAACATTGTTGGTGCACTCACTGTAATAATCCTGACCCCACCGCTGCATAGAGGAATTAATATTATAGCATTCAGGATGCACATGAAGGACGTTCCATGGTAAACGAGGTCAAGATGGTGATAGCCTTCAGGAAAGATATTGATCTTGGGAAGGGAAAAATTGCAGCCCAGGTTGCTCATGCTGCTGTAAGTTGTGCTCTTCAGGCGGAGAAACATGATAAGAAACACTTCAGGGAATGGACAAAATCAGGGCAGAAGAAGGTCGTAATCAGGGTAAATGACATAGAAACGATTTATGTTCTCAAGAATCGCGCAGATCAGGCCGGGATAACAAACTCACTAATAACAGACGCTGGCCTGACGCAGATTCCGCCGGGAACTGTAACCTGCCTTGGGATGGGACCATATGAATCGGACAAACTGGATGAGATTACTGGAGAATTCCCTCTCCTCTAGGTTCTGATCTAGATTTGGGCCAGGGCGTTTTCGAAATCAGCGACTATATCCTCAATGTCCTCTATTCCACAGGAAAACCTGACAAGGGAATCCTCAATACCCATTTTCAGCCTCTCCTCACGCGATATCTTTGAATGACTCGTGTCGACCGGCAGCGTGATGAGGCTTTCTACGCCACCCAGACTTGGAGCTGCAGACGCAATAGTCAGATTTGCAATGAACTTCCTTGTCTTTTCTATACCGCCGGCAATCTCAAAAGAAATCATTCCACCATATCCTGATAAATTGCTTCTTGCTACATCGAAAAACTCAGATTCCTCTATTCCAGGATAGAATACCTTTCGTATCTTTTTATGCTGTTTCAGGAATTTTGCAAGTTCCATTCCGTTGGTGTTGTGCTTTGCCATCCTTAGGCCAAGTGTTTTTAGTCCCCTGAGTGCCAGGAAAGACTGCAATGGATCTGGAGTTCCTCCAAGGGATTTTCTCAACGATGATATTCCAGGAAACAGTTGCGCACCTGAACCTACAAGTCCAAGAATGACGTCACTGTGCCCGGAGATGTACTTTGTTGCGCTGTGTATGGCTACGCTGGCACCAAGCGTAATTGGCTTCTGGTTGAATGGCGATGCGAATGTTGCATCCACCAGGAGCGGAATGTCAAATTCGCCGCATATCCTTGATGCATTGCGTATATCTGCAACCATCAGAGTGGGATTTGTAATAGATTCCGTATATACAGCCGAATAACCGGAGCAATCAAATTTACCTGCGTTGAAATCCCTTATGGAAATAAAATCAACCGAGAATCCATAGTTCTTCAGCGTCTGTGCGAAGAGCATCTGTGTCTGCCCGTAGAGTTCTCCAACGGACAGGAGCTTTCCACCCTTTCCAAGTATTGCTATCACTGCTGTGCTAATAGCAGCCATACCGGACGAAAATGCCAGCCCATCCTCTGAACC
>JAJYRT010000076.1 GCA_021793945.1 Thermoplasmata archaeon | reverse complement strand
TTCATAATGCCTTACTAAAAGAACCACATATAAATACCTTTGCAGGTAAATTTTTATGTATGCATGGAGGTATCAGGTTCAGTTCCTGACCTTCACGGCTATGCCTTTCTTGAGGTTAATCATTGCCTCATACGGCATCTTTGCGATGCCGACTCCCCGGATCTCTCCCCCATGCACAATAACGACTTCATCCTCCTGACGGATATCAGAAGTGGCGTTAAGCACACCCATCGCATAAATATTGGCGGTGGGCTTGAAATCGTCAATCTCCACAATCCTCTTCCCCTCTGCAACGAACCATGGGGCGGCATTCCTGTTCAATGTTATTTTCCCGTTTGATGGGTTGTAGACCAGCATTACCTTTCCACTCTCTGTCAGAAGGTCAAAGTCATAATTTACCACCCTCTTCAGATTCTTCATTCTTGGAACGATCCATTCTCCGAACTGGAATGAAGCAGTCGACGCGATTGCCTGCATCCTGGTTCCCGGGACCAGCATGCCCTTTTCCTTCAATGAGACAACCATCGATCCAATTTTTTCCCTCAGAGTCTCAAGATCACCTGAACTGGATATTTCTCCGCGTATGAAATCAGTACCATCGGGAAGGGAACGCTCGATGAATTCCAGATCTTCGGGAACAAACGCAATTGTACCCGGATAACTGTTCTTCCCAAAGTAGCGTGAAATTAACCCGGCCATCATGGTCTTCTCGTCCTCATACCAGTGCCCAATGACAGGAATGTCGTAAAACCTTGCAGGATAGCCCTCCTCGAGTTCTCTGGGCACCAGACCTACCGGCGAAGTGATGATGATTTCATGAAGAAATTTCCTGAACTCCCCAATGTGCGTGAGCAGTTTCATGTGACTCCTGCTCTCAGAATAGGGCTTCCTTGCAGAGCATGGGATCAGTAGAGCAATCTTTCCCGCTGGTGGGACAAAATCCCTGACAAGTTGGTCACGGTACCTGACCAGATCTGGTCTCATAAGTGATTCTATGGAGTTTGCCCTGATCCTGTCCGTCCTCGACGGGAAAACTTTCTCAAACTCATCGTAATAGCTGAAATCCATGATCCTGAGGAGTTCGATCGCCTTGCTCGATACCTGGAATTTCTCCACTATATCCCTGAGCGTTCCTGACTTGATGGCATCTGCACACTGTTCTGCGACAGACCTGAGAAATTCCAGATTCTCCTCAAGCGGATCGTAGTCAACCTTCTTCCTGCCAAAGATCGTATACTTTATCTTTCCTTCGCTTTCCATCCTGGCAAAGCTGTCATCGATGAAAGACACACCTGAGTAAATAAGGGCTGGGAGAATGTATGGATCGGATATTCCCTGAACATAGATCAACCTGCTGAAGCCGGTTTTCCAGAGCTCTTCCTCTATGACCTTCAGTAATCTTGCTGGACGCTGTATGAGTTCAGCACCATTAGGAATAATTTCAATGTCTCCAGATAGCATGCCTTGGGTGCTCTTGTTCATAAAATCGGGATAGGAGAATGGGTTGCCAAAAGAGTTGCCCATTACGGTGGTCCCGGAGTCGTCTCTTCCTATGACAGATCTGTCCGTTGAATCCAGCACAGATGGGTATGAATAGCTTTTATTGTAAACACCTGATCTGGCAAAACCGAAAATGAAGTGGTCCTCAAGCACCATAGTGGATGAGATGATGCAAAATAATGTTTCCCATCCATCTGGATCCAGAGCGAAATCATGCAGCATATGGATTGGAAAATTAATTAAATATCCTGATCATAGGTTCTATGCCAATTGTTAAATATCTTTGTAAAATAAGCCAGAAATAAACTGAAGAGGTCAGAATGAACACTAAGCAAGATGATGAGATACAGGAGAAATACGTTATTCCTGGAGACAAGATAGCGACTACTGAAGAGTATCTTGCTGGAAAAAATACCACCGAGAGCGGAGGTGACATACTGTCTGCTGTTTATGGAACAGTATACTTCGACGAGGCTAATCTGACCGTATCTGTAATCAATTCCAAGAAAAAGATAGGTGCAAAGGTCGGAGACGTCGTATATGGGCAGGTCACAAAGATAGACCGGGGAAATGCAGTTCTCAACATATCCGCAATTTATCAGACTGACAAGGGGCTTGTTCCTTTCAACAAGGAGGCCATGCTAAGGCTCCCCAGACCCAATGGAAGGGGAGATGATCAGATGTCTGGACTGGCCATAGGTGACCTCGTGAGAGGAAAAATCTCGAGGACGGGCAGGTCTCTGGAGGTCTCAATGTTTGGAAAGCACTTCGGGGTGCTTAAGACGCTGTGCCACAGGTGCAGGAACCCAATGTTACTCAAGGATGGGGAACTGTATTGCGATAATTGCGAGAGAACGGAGAGCAGGAAGATAGCAGATGATTATGGAGCAGTGATGGTATTTGGTGACGTCAATGAAGGAAAGTAATCCCGGAAAGATGAATGTTGAAAAGCTGTCAAAGGAAGTTGTTAGCATGCGAAAAGAACTTGAGGATGTAAAGGAAGTTCTCAAGGGATTGATACAGGTTGTTATGAGCCGCGACGGCGCCCTTGACGACGATGAGTATAATTGAGGTGAAAAAGAAATGATAATGCCAATGAAGATGCTTGAGGAGAGCCTGAACAAGAAAGTAGCGTTGCTCCTTAAGGATAACAGGGTGCTTGAGGGCATGCTTACGGGGTACGATGAATACATGAACATGGTACTTTCGGATGCTCAGGAAAACGCAGAACAGATGACAAGAAAACTAGGGACGGTCGTTATCAGGGGAAGCAACGTCGTCAGGATCGTTTCTGCCTGATCAATCCAATTCCCTTAATTTAACTATTTTCTGCTGACAGATTTTTTTACTCCTAGAGCAGAATAGTCCTGATCGTGGTTTCGAGCAAACTGGATCTGATATCTTTATAACTCATGCATAGCTTAATGACAATGGATTCACCAGTGTATTATGGTCTTAATAACGGCGAGAACGCACACGGTTCTCCAGGTATATCACCAAAATGGACCTCCAGTGCAAAAACGGGAGTTGGAACTTCCATATCAAGAAATTCACGTGTGTGGTTCACAATATCACATGGTATCCTGAATGAGATATATTATCCAAGGCTGGATCTGGCTAATGTCAGGGACATGGAGTTCCTCGTTGCAGATGGAAAGGGATTTTTCTCCGAGGAAAAGCGCAATTCAAAAACCGACTCAAGATGCATAAAACCGGGTGTACCGGAGTACCTGATCGAGAACACGCAGATCGACGGAAAATATAAGATCAAGAAAGAAATATTGACAGACCCTGAAGAGGATACCCTCATCCAGCGGGTTACTTTCCTCCCTGCGGGTGCGGGACTCAAACTTTATGTCCTGCTTTCTCCGCACATAAACAACTCCGGGTACGGAAATGATGCCTGGATTGGAGAATACAAGGGTGCACAGATGCTGTTCGCCCGGAAGGACAACATCACAATGGCTCTCTGCAGTTCCACGGGATTTTCTGAGAGAAGCTGTGGCTACGTCGGATTCAGTGACGGGTGGCAGGATATCAGCAAGAACGGAAAGATGGAGCTTCACTATAACAGGGCTACAGATGGAAACGTGGCAATGACTGCTCGGATTAATGTTCCGGCAGAGGGTGGAATATTCGTACTGGCGCTTGGGTTTGGATCAACACCGGAACAGGCCGCTCTTTCGGCCAGGTCGTCGATACTTAAGAATTTTGACACATTACAGGGAATGTACGTCGATGAGTGGACGCTCTACCAGAAGAACATTCCTGACCTTTCCGAAAGCAAAGATGGCGCAAGGGATTTATTCAGATCAAGCACTTCGGTCCTTCGAGTACATGAGTCAAAGGAGATAAGGGGATGCACCATCGCCAGCCTCTCCATCCCATGGGGTGCTTCCAAGGGTGATGAGGATCTTGGAGGGTATCACCTTGTATGGCCCCGCGATCTCGTGGAGACTGCTGGTGGTTTCATTGCATGCGGAGAACACGAAAGCGCAAGAAGGATACTATTCTACCTTATATCAACTCAGGAGGCGGATGGCCACTGGCCACAGAATATGTGGCTGGACGGCAAGCCTTACTGGTCAGGGATCCAGATAGACGAGACCGCGTTTCCCATACTCCTTGCCGACCAGCTCAGGAGAGCGGGGCAATTGGGAGAAACCAATCCCTGGCCAATGATCAGGCTGGCATCCGAGTTCATATTAAAAAATGGACCTGTAACCAGCCAGGACAGGTGGGAGGAGGATGGTGGATATTCCCCCTTTACTCTGGCAGTAGAGATAGCTGCCCTTCTGGCCGCAGCGGATTTCGCGGCCAAGAATGACGAAAAAAACATGGCCGAATACCTACTTGAAACCGCAGATTCGTGGAATTCTATGATCGAGAGATGGACCTATGTAGGGGATAACGACACAGCCAGAAATTTTGGCATAGACGGGTATTATATAAGGATAGCACCGCCGGATGAGGCAGAGAGCTCTTCCCCCGCAACGGGTTTTGTCCCAATAAAGAACAGGCCTCCCGGGCAGTCATATGGAAAGGCAACGCACATAATCAGCCCTGATGCCCTTGCCCTGGTGCGTTTCGGCCTCAGGTCTGCTGCTGATAAAAGAATTACAGACACCGTAAGAATCATTGATGCAATGCTCAGGACAGATGTTAAGACTGGAGTAGTCTGGCACAGGTATAACGGAGATGGCTATGGAGAACATAGAGATGGAAAGCCATTTGACGGAACTGGCATAGGGAGGGGGTGGCCATTGCTTGCCGGAGAGAGAGCCCACTATGAGATAGCCAGGGGAAATCTCGAGGCTGCAGGATTCCTGAGAAGGGTTATTGAGAATCAGACAAGTGATGGGATGATGATTCCGGAGCAGGTCTGGGATTCTGATGACATTCCAAAAATGGGATTGTACAACGGCAAGCCATCAGGTTCTGCAATGCCGCTTGTGTGGGCCCATGCAGAGTACCTGAAGCTGCTGAGGTCACTCAATGATGGGAAGATATTTGACATGCCTCCACAGCCAGTTGAGAGATACCAGAATAATTCAACTACTTCCAGGATTTTCATCTGGAAGTTCAATAATAAATGTCGGGAAATGCCGCGAGACAGCATCCTTAGAATAGAAGTCCAGAAGCCTGCCGTGATTCACTGGTCCTCAGACAACTGGGCTTCTTTCAAGGACGACGAAACTATAGACACTGGATTGGGAGTGTATCACCTGGACCTGGACACCAAAGCCCTCGAGTCATGCAGAACCATTGTTTTCACTTTCAAATGGAGTGATACGGGCAGGTGGGAAGGGCATGATTTTCAGGTAACGCTTGGGGAGTAGGACAATTTTTGCTTAAGCTTAATGCATTTCCTTGCGGTTTCCGGGACCTCTTTTAGCTGAATGTGACCCGCCGGTTCCCTTTCTGTGCTGTGGACTGCGTCCCGATTTACCAATCCCTGCTTCCAATATATTGATCACAACCTTTGGATCCCTGGCACTTTCAATCTTCACTGCCAGATCAGGCCTTTCTGCTTCTTTCAGCCAGATTGAAATATGGCCTTCCCTTACATGATACTCCACACAGAATGGATCTGTGTTTTCAAGCCTCTTCATCTCACTTAGTAATTCCATGGGGGTTTCTGCCTTGCCGACAATCCTATCATAACTCTTGAAATAAAATGGCTCCATATTTTAAAATTACCTGATAGTACTTAAGTGTTTATAAGTTATGTTTACGCGTATACCGACAATCGCGAACTACTTCCCCTGGCCTTATGGCGACATATGCCAGCCGATCCTGGCCGCATTTTCCTGTGAGACCGAGCAAAATCCGACCACTTCCTGCAAAATGATGAAATACTGAAGTACTTTGTGGAAGGCGGTATCTGTCACAATAGTCTCCGGGTGACGATGTGCGGATAAATTACTTGCCCGTTCCACATATTCCCACCTGATTCCAGCATAATCCCATCCGGCGAATCAATAGTTTTCATTTCATGGAGAATTGATACAAGATCTTGAATGAAAAGGTTTATCTTGAAGATAAAGATGTAAACAGGTATGGCAGAAACCAGAAAGGACGCAAAGAATCTCAATGAGATAATACGGAAAAACCGAGAAAGTGTCCTGAAGGACCTTCCGCCGGTTCTTGTACCTGTCTGGCAGATCAAGATAAGGGAAAGGTTTGGCATCAGCGTTGACCGTGAGATTGCTGAATACATCGTTCTTGCTGCCCATGAAAAGGGAACGTGGAAGAAACAGAGGGCTGCCAGGAAAATAGAGAAGATACTTAGCAGAAGAGGAATAGGCAGGGAAGAATCGATCAAGATGGCTCTTGACATCGTTGATCTGGTTGTAGGAACAATGTCTTAGGATTAGCGTGTACACAAAGAAACAGCTAGAAATAAGGCTCAGCAAATTAAGGATCGGAAACGGCCTCAACTCATTATATGAACAATATCCCACGGATCCATCAAATGCTGCCTGGATTGTATTCAAGGCAGCAATGGACAATAACGTTACTAACAGAAGCGTAATCGATCTGGGCACCGGTAATGGTATTTTTGCCATTGCCGCATATCTTATGGGTGCGGAACCGGTTACCGGAATCGATCTTGACGGGAAGCAGGTCGATATAGCCAGGGAAAATGCCGCAGGTATGAATATCACTTTCGAAACAAAGGATGTCACAGAAGTTATGGGTCATTTCTACACCGCCTTCATGAACCCCCCATTCGGGTCTGTTAATCCACATGCAGACAAACCATTCCTTTCCAAGGCACTGGATGTTGCAAACTGGATATATTCTGTACACAACCTGAAGTCTTCTGAATTCGTCAGGTCATTCTACGAGTCCGCTGCGGAGATAGTTTACGAGGAAAAACTGGAACTAAGGATGCCTAGACTTTACAGGTACCATACACATGACTTCCAGATCATACCCTCAGTTCTTTTTGTAGTCAAAGTCCATGTATAGTTGTTTCTGAGAGTTTGCAGAAAATACTGCGGGTCAGCGTCTGGTTGTTTTTAAACACCAGCAAAAGATTGGATTGACAAAATAGTGACTACACAAACACAACGAAATAAATGTTGAGCAGTGTCTAAGTGCGCCAACACTTTGAACCTTGTTTTGGGAGTCGTACCAAAATATGACATTGTGGATTAACAGAAAGACTCAAATATTCCGCCATGATGATTGAACCGGCTTCTTAATGTACAAAAAATCCCGGACTTACCTGTTAAGTGAGATCCTTGGTGTCCTTGTGATTCTCTTGCCTTGGATTTTCATAACAATCGCTATACACCTGAATCCGTGGTTCCACGTAAACGTCAACGCCCTCAGTGATCTGGGTGGCAATAATTATGGAAGCGGAAGACACCCAAGTCCGAATTTCCCGAATGTATACAACGATGGCCTTATCCTGTCAGGGCTCGTTATTGGACTTTTCTCCATCTCCTCTATATGGAATTCCAGAAGCAGATCAGAGATCATTGGACTTTCCTTCTTCATTCTGGATGGTCTATTTCTTGCTTTGGTAGGCGTATACCATGAGGGTACAGCACCGCACGTCTTCCTAGCTGAATGGTTTTTTCTCATAGGAAAGGTGACTTTTTTCATACTAGGGTTTTCCCTGATACTTCAGAGAGCATTTTCCTATGCTACTGCACTACTATTGTTGGATGCCTTTGCCTGGTTAATCGAAGCTAGGATAACTTTCGTTTCTGTCGCAGAATATGAGATATACAATGTCCTCATCATGGATTTCCTTGTTCTGATTTATCTTCTTAAGCTCAGAGCCGCGCACACTTTAACCGCTGAGATGAGGGAACCATATGATAATTATATTGGAAACTAGCGGAGAATACTTTAAGTTTTCAAAATTTGGACAACTGTCCCCCATGAAACATGAGTGAAACGAGCGGCCATCCTGTACAAACGAAAAGGTTGTTCACGATTAGGAACATTCAGAGTAGGTTGTGCTTAATCGACCGGAATTTAGAAAGATTTCAGAAATACCTCGAATTAATGTGAAAACAAGTTCTGACATTTATTGGTTATATCACATTTCATTTAATTTGTGTTTCTTAACAACAACAATCTCAGATTCTACGAATTCATAGCTAAAAGTCATCACAGTTGAACCCTCAAAGATAGGTTCACGACAAGCGGAAAGCCTTGTGAATGTATCTCATTAGCATTACAAGTAACCAACGAAGATTTTACAGTCTCGGGATTCCACAAAGTCTATTAATCGTTTTATTTTCCCGTAGATAGACGCGTTGTTTCCTTAACAACACTGCTTGACATGGCCGGGGTGGGGTAGTGGATATCCTTGGGGACTGTGGATCCCCGGACCCGGGTTCAATTCCCGGACCCGGCCCTAAAATTTCGGCCTGATCGAACTGAGTCACGCGTTATCACTGCAGGCATAATTGTTTGCCGTCATGCTTTGATCCTTATCATCGTATCAGTTGTGAGGAAAAAAATAACCCCGGAGAAGGGGGATTTGTATACAGTAAAGAATCCAGACAATCAGGATTTGAGAAGAGTATATATGAGTGCCTTTACGGAGTGCATCCTGTTTTCAGCCTCATCGAAAATGACACTGTTCACGC
>JAJYRT010000075.1 GCA_021793945.1 Thermoplasmata archaeon | reverse complement strand
CTTCCCCACATAAATTTTATTTTTAAAACAATTTTTCTTTCAGTATGCCAACTATTATCGGCGTTTCGTTAACAATCCATTTTCTTGCGCGTGCTTCCCTGAGTTTCCTGGTTGCGTGTGACCACGCTGCAAGCGATTCGGTTTCATACAGGACGACGAATTCCTGGTCTCCAAGTCCGTACGAGTATGTCGTGTATGACCTGACAGATCGACCCTCAGGATCGGCGAGAGCCATCCCTATGTGCTCCGCCATGATCTTCTTTCTTTCCTCATAATCGAGGAGATACCATTCAGGTTGCTTACTCATGGGATACGCAACAAAATATTTCAGTGGTTGTTGCTTCAGTGTATCGTCCAGAACATTGCCCGGCTTGAGGTACGGGGAATCCTCATAAAGTGAGATCATGCTGTAATTAGGCCTCATGTAAGGGGAAAATTTATCGTTGAGACCAAATTTCACTGCCTCAATAGTCTCAGGAGAATGCGAGGAATACCAGAAGACTATATCACCGTCAGAACGCATAGATCTGTACGACAGGTGGTTCACGAGATCGCTTGAGAAACCTGTAAACAGATCCTGTGCAGCAACCGACATTGAATCCCTCTTTTCCCTGGTGAGTGAATAGAATGTCGGCTTTAGCCTGAAGGAGATGACCATCATGTAAATCTCTGTACCGGAGGACATCCTCGGTTTATTGCTGAATGATAGTTATTCTTTTTCATTTTGTCCAGGTATGCACCCATGGAATAGCAGATTCAGATCGTGAATTGATCATTTTTTTGACGTTTACGACATATTATTATACATGTAATAAATCGCATATAACAGCTACAACAAGCATGTCGGGTGATTATGGTTGGCAAAAATTATAAAGTGCCCTAAATGTGGGGTCGAGTTCAAGAAACCGATATTCGGACAGAAGAGGATTGGTATAGGGCTGGGATTCACGGCACTAGGTGACAAAATAACCTGTCCAAAATGTAACTATCAGGCACTCGCCGGTGAATTCGAGGTAGTCGGAAAGTAAACTCCTGCGATGTGGTTTCCCCAGATCTGATCGTTGAGCACCTTTCTTCCGGTTACGGAATGAACTAAATTTTTCACGACCTGACTTATCAGGATCGCAGATCCTGGGATTCAGGTTGTAATCTGGAAAAATGGTGCAGGAAAAACGACGCTCTTCAGATGCATTTTCCGTAGACTTGAGGGTGAAGCCGATTACATAGCTTCACTCAACATCCGGAACAGGGCTGCCGTCAACCAGCCTGTTGCAGCGGGTGCTATTTTCGATCGTATTGATCTCCCAGCTGCAAACTCCGATGCTTTAGCTCGGAGTAGTTGACAATTAACCGCGCTAATTTATAGCAATGATAAACCTTTTAATTCCGCCTTTCATGCATAATTGTGACGTCCGAGAAGATTCTTGACTCAATAGACAGCGTTGAATTTTACGTGGGATCAGCCAAACAGTGGGCCTTTTTTCACAAGACTGCCATGGGGTTCAAGATGCTCGGATACGCTGGACCTGAAACCGGCGTGAGGGATCGCGTATCTTACCTGATGGGGCAGGGTTCAATGAAACTGAAGCTGACCAGCTTCCTTGACCAGAACTCCCCAATTGCGGAACACGTCAGGAAGCATGGGGACGGCGTCAAAGACGTATCATTCCGTGTAGACAATATTGATGATACCGCCAGTGAGGTCTCCAGGCGTGGGGTTGTAAAGATGGGCAAGATAGAGACCGTGAAGACACCTTCCGGAAAGCTGAGAAGATCAACCGTGCCGACCTATGGCGAAACCGTTCACACAATCAATGATTATTCCGAATATGACGATGCTCTTCCGCCGGACTTCCAGGAGGTTGAAGGAGATTCAGCGCCGGTTGGAATCAAGAGGATAGACCATGTTGTTGGAAACGTTGAGGAGAAGAACATGGATAACTGGGTTAAATACTACATAGACGGCTTCGGATTCCGGCAGCTCATAAGCTTTGACGACAAGGATATAAGCACGGAGTATTCGGCCCTCAGATCCAAGGTGGTTGAATACAACAACAGGAAAATAATATTCCCGGTCAATGAGCCAGCCTACGGGCTGAAGAAATCACAGATACAGGAATACCTGGACTATTATAACTCACCAGGAGTGCAGCATATGGCCCTTGAGACAGGGGACATCATAAAAACCGTTTCTGACCTGAGGAGCAGGGGAATTGAATTTCTCTATACCCCTGATTCTTATTATGATGACCTGAAGGACAGGGTGGGGAGCATAAGCGAGGACGTGGAGAAATTGAAGAAGCTCCGCATTCTTGTTGACAGGGACGACAAGGGATATCTGTTGCAGATCTTCACAAAGCCCATGGGAGATCGGCCAACGTTCTTCTATGAAATCATTCAGAGAAAGGGTGCAATTTCCTTCGGAAACGGAAATTTCAAGGCACTGTTCAGGTCAATTGAGCTGGAACAGGCAAAAAGGGGAAATCTCTGAACCATGAAGATAGCCAGAATCCTGGATGACGGCAGACCTTCGTTGGTGACTGTGATCGGGGAATACGCATATTCCCTTTCCAGCACTATTGGAATGGACGACAGTGCCATGGATGCTTCTTTCTATGATCAGATTAGCCGGATGGCAGATACTGCCGGTAAGTTTAGCGTTGATCAGGAACCCATTGGAAGATTCGATGGCCTGAAAAAGCTCATCCCTGTCCCTGAGGTAAGGTCAATCCGCGATTTCTATGCCTTTGAGACCCACGTAAGGAACGCACGCAGAAAGCGCGGACTGGACATGATACCTGAATGGTACAGGTACCCGGTGTTCTACTTTTCAAACACATCAAACCTTTATCCTGCAGGAAGCGATGTGCCCATTCCCTCCTATACAAATGAAATGGATTACGAACTGGAGATTGCCGTTGTGATCTCGAGGGATGGCAGAAATATCGCTGCTGAAAGGGCATGGGACCATATTCTAGGGTTAACCCTCGCGAATGACTGGAGCGCCCGCGATATGCAGAGGGAGGAGATGAAGGTTGGATTGGGTCCGTCAAAGGGGAAGGACTTTGCCACCAGCTTTGGCCCTGTGCTGGTCACCAAGGATGAAATTCTCAGGCACCGCAATAAGAACGGAAAAATTGACCTTGATATGAAGGCAACGGTGAACGGGGTTCTTTATTCTTCTGGAAACCTGAACAGCATTTACTGGGACATAGAGAAACTGGTCGAATGGGCATCCATGGAATCCTGGATAAAGGCGGGTGATGTCATAATGACCGGGACGGTGGGAACTGGATGCATCCTTGAGTCACAGGATCATCCATGGCTCAAGCATGGCGATAGGGTAATATTGTCATCGGACATGATAGGTAACCTCGACAACACTCTAGTCTAGGAGGTATTGAAAATGGTATATTACGTGAAACAGGGAGAGATGCCGGAAAGCAGGCACACCTATACAAACAGAGACAAGCTGCTGAGAGAGGAGCTTTTTGGTGAGGAGAGCTTCGAAGGTCCGTATTCGCTGCTTTACCATCTGTCTGAGCCAACCCGGGTGAAGTCCATTGAACGGAAAGACAAGCACTATCCGATAAAGGGTAAGGGAGAATATTCCCATCGTCATGTGGAGACACAGAAAAGCCAGAGATCGGGAGACTTTGTCGAAGGAAGGACATACTTGATGTTCAACAGCAGCATTTCAATGGGTGTCCTTAAGCCTGTTTCAAACGGAAAGAAATTTTTCAGGAATGCCCTCTGCGATCAGCTGTTCTTTATTCATTCAGGAATAGCCACACTTCACTCCGTGCTTGGCACACTGGATGTGTCGAGAGGCGACTACCTTTACGTGCCGAAAGGTACAACGTACAGGCTTGACACCAGCAGTGATTTTGAATCGTTCTTTCTTGAATCCAGGGACAGGATTGGCATTCCACCCAGATACCTGAATGTTTATGGGCAGGTCAGGGAAGGATCCCCATACTATGACAGGGATATCCGGGTTCCAAGGCTGCATGCCACCTCCGTGAAACCGGGAGATTATGAGGTGTGGGTAGACTACGGCGATCATTACCTTGTGGAAAGGCGGGACGTCGATCCACTTGACGTTGTTGGATGGGATGGATATCTTTATCCCTACGCCATAAATGTCAGCCTGATGGCACCCATAGTCGGAAAGCTGCACCAACCCCCACCTGTGCATGAGACTTTCAGCGGAAAGTCATTCATGGTCGGGACTTTCCTGCCAAGGAAATTTGACTTTCATCCCCGGGCTATACCCATTTCCTATTACCATAGCAACATTGACACTGATGAAGTACTCTTCTACTCCACCGGTAATTTCATGAGCAGGAAGGGCATCAGCCCGGGGTCGATTACGCTGCACGTAAGGGGGCTGATACACGGACCGCAGCCCGGATCCGTGGAGAAAGCTCTCGGTGCAGAGTCCACCGATGAAGTGGCGGTGATGGTTGAGGCATACGACCCGCTGATGCTGACGCCTGAAGCAGAGACTCTTGAGGATATAAACTACATGAAGTCCTGGTATCAATGATACACAACTACAATTACCTCCCGCTCCGATCAGTATCATACGGGAAGGACAGTATTTTCCGAATTGGGGATTACATCAAGGAATCCCATGGTTCCAACGCTGTAATAGTATCATCAGCATCGGTCTCGAGAACAAGGTTCTACTCATCGATACTGCAGAAAGTGAGCATCAAGAAATCAGAATACAACGAAATCACCCAGCATGCACCCATTGACAGGGTCAATGAAGTCGTCGATCTCATAAGGAAGGCGAAGGCAGATGTGATTGTCTCCGTGGGCGGAGGTAGCGTGATCGATTCTGCCAAGGCAGCAAAGTATCTCTCGAAAAAGAAAAACCTGGTTCACATTGCCATCCCCACAACACTTTCTGCTTCAGAGTTTTCGCACATCGCAGGATACACTGATGAACATACGAAAAAAGGAATAAGGGACAAAAGCCTGGCACCCCAATACGTCATACTTGACCCCACTGGACCTGAGGAGACGCCTGAGTGGCTCTGGCGTTCTTCAGGAGTAAGGGCACTCGATCACGCTGTAGAGACACTGATTTCGGATGGCATCGGTGAGATAGGTAACACTTTCGCCCTTATGGCAATACGAAAACTTTTCAGGAACCTCACCGGCAAGAACGAGCTGAATTTCATGGAATGCCAGCTAGCTGCTTGGTATTCATATTTCGATGTCTACGATGCTTCAATGGGACTCAGCCATCGCATGGGGAAAGTGCTTGGCGCAAAATACAACATACCCCATGGAATCACGTCGTGCATCACCCTACCAACAGTCATGAGATATTATGCCAAAAAAAGATGGAGGGAGCTATCCTTAATCTCAATGGAACTCAGGGGCACTGGCCGGGAATCTCCCGAAACTGCAATGTTATCCGCGGATATGATAGAATATTTTATCAGGAACCTGGGATTCAGCCAGAAACTGGCTGATTTCGGCGTGACAATCGAGGAAATCCCATCTATAATGTCCGACCTCAACGAGGACAGCAATGAAGTCAGGGAACTGATCAAAAGCCTGATGTGAGTTCACTGGATGGAAATTTCCTTAAGCCCGCTTTTTTTGTTAAGCTGCCTGCTTATGCTTATTGTGTTCACGACATGAATCTCCACTTCAAGCAGTGGATCAACTATGGCAAAGAAAAGATGGCCTCCATGAACAGTATGATCGCGGCCCGCGAACGATACGTGGATGTGGAAACGGGGATCATTGGATGCTATTGATCCGTGGAAGGAAACTATTTCTGCAGGTTCGGAGTATTTCTGCTTTTCATACTCTTTGCCGTTAAAGTATCCAACCTCTATGTCGTGCAGCATGCCTATTCCCCACTGGATCGTGCCGGATTCTATGCGGTAGAACTCTGCGATCCTGCCAAGTGACTCAAGGACATCTTCTCCGCCCTCCACCTTGAGGATTATGGTGTCACTCTCTCTTCTGTGCAACATACCCCCTCAATCGGGGTAGAAGATTAAAACATGCCGAAAATGAAAAGAAAGCGATTCAGTTGTTCTCGTCCGCTAGTCCCAGCCAGAATTTTTCCTCGAGTTTCAATATGCCATCAGCACCTGTCCTGAATTTTTTCTGGGCAACAGGGTCATCCTTGTGTCCTCCAAGAACATCCTCCATGGCTTCCTCGTGGTGCTCCTCCAGCTCCCTGTGGAACGTGAAATATTCTATATCCATGCCGGCATACTCCGGGTGTTTCTTTACCCATACCTTGAAACCGGCAAGTATCTTGTCCCACATGGGTATTGCCATGTTCTCAAGGCCGAATTCTGCCCCGAGAGCCTCAAACTGGTCGCTTGCGAAGTACGCTCTCATCCCATCCAGCCATGCCTTTGTTGTCTTGACCTGGCTCTTCCTTACCAGATCCTTTGGCTCTATCGCGATGCTCCTCAGGTATTTCCTGTAAAGGAGCTCGTGTCTCTTTGTCGGGTCCATGTCGCCGAGCTCGGAAACAAGGATTGTTGTCAGGTTCTTCGCATCATTCTCATCGGGCGTATTGACCAGCAGGACGGAAAGGATTGATACCCATTCCCGCGTAAAATGATAGAACTCCTCAGAGAACCTCTTGAACTCGCTGACAGAGATGTCACCTCTGGCGAACCTGTCAATGAATTCATTGTTTATTGCGCTGTGTTTCTTCACGAATCCGTACATTTCAACATAAAAATCATTTTTCAGCTGCTGAACCATTTTGTCACCGATATTACATGATAACTACTCTATAAAACCTTTATGATTTAGCTGTTTCTCACCGAATTATATGGTCGAAGGAGCTTTTCCATCGCTTCCAGTTCACTGAAAGGTGTGCCTCTCTGCATGGACTGCGAGTCACATTGATGCTTATTAAGGGATTTTTCAGGTATCTTGCACTGGGTGAAAGCTCCCAAATAATAAATCCTGGCAGCTAGAAGAAATTCAAATACGGGATACATTTCTACCATTTCAGTGGTGATATCAACATGCCGAACCTCCTGGTGGAAATTGTCCTGTATTCGTACATTGCCCTCCTTTCACTGATATTCCTGGGGCTCACTTTAATTTCCATCGGAGGCAGGAAACGCAACCTGTCAGATCCAGGCGATTTCAACCCCAGAACCCTTGTCATGGTGCCTTGCAGAGGCAATGATTTTTCCCTGAAGGAGAACCTTCTATCCTTGGAGCAGCAGGATTACAGGAATTATGAAATAGTCGCAGTGGTGGACAGCCATGACGATCCGGCGGTCCCTGTGCTGAAGGAAGTTGGCATCAACACAATAATTTCAAGTTTCGAGTGCACCGGATGCAGCGGAAAGGTCAGGGCAATTGCAACAGCCATCTCCACGTTTGATGGGTTCGAGGTTTACGTGATAGCTGACTCGGACATACTTGCAGGAAGGAACTGGCTAAAGGACCTTGTTTTACCCCTGAGGGATGATAATTACGGTTTGGCCACAACCTTCCCCTATTTCAGGCCAGTTGGCGGCTTCTGGTCAAGGGTAAAGCTTGTCTGGGGGTTTGTTGGCCTGGGCATGATGGAATCTGAAGTCACAAGATTCGGTTGGGGAGGATCGCTGGCCTTCAGGAAGGATCTGGTTTCCGGTGAGGAAAAAATGGCATTATTTGCCTCTTCCGTTTCTGATGACATAGCACTTACTAAACTCTCAAACGCCGCAGGTAAGAAGATATTCTACTCCAGAACTGCTCAGCCTGTTATAAATTCCCCGGACGACTTAAGGACATTCAACGAATGGGCAAACCGTCAGACCGCACTGTCGGAATCCTCATCCCCAAAGGTATTCCTTTATGGCATCCTCTTCTTCGGATCCACAGATCTCCTGCTCCTGAGCGCGATACTTCTTTCCGTATTTATTTCCCCGTTTTTCATTCTGTTCCTGCTGCCTTCCTTCATTACCGCATTCAAGAATTCCCGCAGGAGCAGGGAGTCACGACTATTTGTATTCCTCCTTAGCTTCCTCATACCCTTTGTCTACATGTACAACCTCCTTGCCGGAAGGAAAATGAAGACCATCAGTTGGAGAGGTAGGGAGTACGACCTGAAATGACTGAACTCCCTGGTAAAAAATCCCCGTCATATGCGAATATCATGTCCAGCGCGTACGAACACCTTGCTTCCATCGGGGACCCTCTCTCGCACATTGTACGCAGTATTGGCGTACTTGAGTTCAATCCCGACCCGGAGATTTTCCGGAATGTCTGTGAGTCAATCATCTGCCAGCAGCTCTCCTCAAGGGTGGCTGACGTGATCCTCAAACGTGTTTATGCAGCCATTCCGGATGGGGAGATGTCGCCGAAGAATATACTGGGTATCGACTCTGCCGTTTTTCGCGAATGTGGGATTTCTTACAGGAAAATTGAATACATAAAGGAATTTTCTGGCAACGTTCTGCAAGGGAAAATAGAACTCGAAAAGCTTCAGAATGCTGATGATGATGAGGCCATCGAGATCCTGACAACTTCAAGGGGCATCGGGGACTGGACAGCGAAGATGGTACTCATATTTTCCATGGGGAGAACCGATGTGCTTGCCCATGAGGATCTTGGCATAAAGCTTGCCGTGAAGAAGATTTACGGGATGGAGA
>JAJYRT010000074.1 GCA_021793945.1 Thermoplasmata archaeon | reverse complement strand
GGTTTTTCTCGGAAGTTATCGAACCCTGTATGGTGGCAACCAAGGTATGCAGTGGCTATATCTTGGGAAAGTGTGCACGTATCAGCACATTGTTTGTAGAAAATTATATATCGTGTAGCAAGATTAAGGTAAAATTTTAATTCGATGTGTAAACATGACTGATCTCCTTCAAGAAATAGAGCAGAAACGGGATGTTGTTCGAAAAATTGTCGACGAGGAAATCCGAAAGCGTGACGAAGCTTCGGATGATAGCCATCATTTTGCAGAGCAAAGAGACATTCTTAATGCAAAAGTACGCGAAATGAGGGAGGAAGTCAAAAAGAAAATCGCTGATAAAAACGAACTTATTGACAAGGTCCAGAAAATGAGGGCAGAAAAGGAAGATCACTATGCCAAGCTCTCGGAATTAAGAAAGGAATACCGTAGAATAAGGGACACGTCAAATATTCAGGGCGTTGACCCCAAGGATCTCAGGATGAGGGAAAAAGAGTTGCAGAGACTGGAAATAAGACAGCAAACAACTGAACTCAACAAGACTGAGGAGCTGAAGATAGTTTCAGAGATCAAGAAACTTACTAACGAAATCAAGAAGATGAAGAAGCAGCGGGATGTAGAGCTTGAAGGAAACGACAAGATCCGGGAAATCAATGATCAGATAAAGAAAGAGAAAGACCTGGGAGAAGCCCTGAAAAAGGATATAGAAGGAATATCCAATCAGATAACAGAAATCAGTGAATCCATCAATTCACAGCTCCAGGAGCTTGATGAAGTGAGGAAGAAGGCTGATGAATACCATGAGCAGTTCATCAAACTGAGCCAGGAATCAGAAAGGAGGCATGAGGCATTTATCCAGGCCAGGAACGACCTTCGTGACATGGAGAAGGTGATATCGAGCATCCGGACAAAGACAAAGACTACCAAGAAGAAAGAGAAAGAGGGGGAGCTGCAGAAAACAGCAACAACGCTGTTCGAGAAATTCAAGAATGGCGAACAGTTGACTACAGAGGATCTTCTCATACTTCAGAAGGCAGGTTTCCTCTGAATCTGATATGGTAGAAATTCAAATTTTATGCGAAACTTTCTATTAATTTACCATCAGACTTCATCGTCAAGTATTTCCGACGAAAGAGACACGTTATAAATTCTGGACTTGCTCTGAAGGTTGAGCTTTGGAGAAAGCACACTTTCGCTGATCTCGCATTCCTCTCCTATTGCAGTATACTTCATTATTACCGATTTCTCAATTCTGCTTCCGTTCTGTACCCTTGTATTGTCCATCATTATGGAATCCTCTATTGTTACGTTATCTCCAATACTGACGCTGTTGTATATGGCTGAACCCCTTATGGTAACGTTCTTTCCAATGGATACATTTTCTCCTATGTAAATTGGGCCATCAACCCTGAGGTTATCTGCGGTTTCAATAGGCGTTTTTATTATGGCCTTCCCGGTGAAGCCATTCCCGGTTATCTTTGTACCGTATTTTTCTGTCATCAGCTGATTTGCGAGGATCATATCCTTCGGCCTGCCTGCATCGAGCCAGGTCCCCTCAGCTGGGTAGCCGGTTATGCTCAATCCCTCCTTCAGCAGTTTTGGGAACAAGTCCTTGGCAAAATCATAGGGTCTGCCGGATGGTATTGAATCGAGTATTTCCGGCTCCATAACGTAAATGCCTGTGTTTATCAGGTTTGAAAATGACTGGTCAGGTGACGGCTTCTCCAGAAATCTTGTAACAATCCCATCCTCCAGGTCAACTATGCCGAATTGAGATGTGTCGTCAACGCGGGTAAGGACTATGGTCAGTTTTGATTTCTTCTGCCGGTGGAACTTTATGATTTCTCCTATGTTGAAATCGGAAAGCGTATCGCCGCTTCCCACTATAAAGGTGTCATCGATGAACTTTGATACCAGTTTGACGCTGCCTGCAGTTCCCGCAGGTTCCTTCTCAACAGAAAAGAGGATGTTCTGGTTCTCATTCTTGAAAGCAAGCACTCCGTTAATCAGGGATTCAAATTTATAGCCCGTAGTTATGATTGCATCCCTGATTCCAGCCTTGAAATAGGAATCCAGAGCAAACCCAATGCAAGGTTTCCCGGCTATTGGAACAAGCGGCTTTGGAATCGAGTAGGTTATAGGTCGCAATCTCGTACCCTTTCCTCCAGCCATTATAACAGCTTTCAGAGTCATTGAGTATCCATCGTTAAATTATAGATTAATCTTTTTAGTCGATCGCCTTGTGCGCAGGATTCAGAAATAAGGGGATCTGAATCCTGGCTTCCCCTTGATGACATTTATCGACGATTCATATCCGGCATCTGCATGTCTTATAACACCAAGCCCGGGATCAGCGTTGAGAACCTTTCTTATTCTCTTCTCGGCATCTGATGTTCCGTCGGCCACGATTACAAACCCACCATGAATCGCATTTCCGATCCCTGTTCCACCACCGTGGTGAAGAGATACCCAGGAAGCACCTGATATGGCGTTCAGGATGACGTTAAGGACCGGCCAGTCCGCAATAGCATCACTGCCGTCCTTCATCGCCTCGGTTTCCCTGTATGGTGATGCAACTGATCCGGTATCGTGATGGTCCCTGCCTATCGCTACCGGCCCGCTGACAGTGCCGTCGCGAACCATATTGTTTATAAGCAGGCCAATCTGTTCTCTTTCTCCATAGGCGGCATAGCATATTCTTGCCGGAAGTCCCTGGAAATGGACCCTTTCCTTTGCAAGTGCAATCCAGGAAGCAAGATGAGGATTAGACTTTGAAAACGTCTGGATAAGCCTGTCATCTATCCTGTAAATGTCTTCTTTCTCTCCTGTCAAAGCCACCCATCTGAACGGTCCGGATCCGATTGCAAAGAGATCTCTGATGTACGAGGGCACGTAACCAGGGATCTGGAACGCATCCTTCAGCCCAGCTTCATTTGCTCTGCCTCTGAGATTGTTGCCATAGTCAAACACCCTGGAACCCTTAGACTTGAACCAGAGAATTGCCTTCACCTCCTTCACGATTGAAGAATATACCATCTTATGATACCTGCCTATATCGGAGGATCTTAATGAATCAGCCTCTCTTAGCGTGAGCCCCTCAGGTATGTAACCTATGTTGATGTCATGTGCTGCCGTCTGATCTGTCACAACATCTGGAATTATACCCATCCTGTTAAGTTCAGTATACACTGTTGCCGCATTACCAAGAAGCCCTATTGAGATCGACTTTCCGCTCTGGATGGCCTCATCTTTCATCTTCAGGGCCTTTTCCAGGGAGTCGGTTTCCACGTCAAGGTACCTGTCATGCAACCTCCTCTTTATCTTTGCCTCATCGATCTCCACGATTATACCGACGCCCTTATTCATTGTTATAGCCAGTGGCTGTGCTCCACCCATCTCTCCAAGGCCGGAGGAAAGTACCCATTTACCATTAAGATCATTCTGCCCGAATTCCTTCCTTGCAAGAGCGTATATGGTTTCGTAGGTTCCCTGCAATACTCCCTGGGTACCTATATAGATCCACGATCCCGCGGTCATCTGGCCGAACATTGTTAGCCCCTTCCTTTCAAGTTCCCAGAATACATCGTCGGTAGCCCATTTCGGAACAATCTGAGCATTGGATATAATAACTCGCGGTACGTCCGCGCCTGTCCTGAAAATCCCAACGGGCTTTCCCGACTGTACAAGCAGAGTCTCGTCGTTATCCATAGATTTCAAAGATTCAACAATTTTATCAAAGGCATCCCAGTTCCTTGCTGCCTTCCCCCTTCCTCCATATACGATCAGGTTCTCTGGATCCTTTGCGACTTCCGGGTCAAGGTTATTCATGAGAAGCCTGAGCGCACCTTCCTGCTGCCAGCCCTTTGTGTTTAATGCATTACCCCTCGGGGCCCTAACAATTTCATGCATATTATCCGTTGTTTATGGATAGGCAAGTGATTAATTTTTACATTTAACTGTACAGTATAAGAAATCAATTTCAGGGCAGGACATGGAAATGGAAATGATGGTGTGCTCAATTATTATATATAACGCCTAAGAATATTCTCTACGGCTCTAGAGATGAAACTGATTTCCTGGAATGTCAATGGCATAAGAGCAGCTGTCAGGAAAGGCCTCGTTCAGTTTATCATAAGGACAAAACCGGACATAATGGCTGTTCAGGAAGTCAAGTCCGATTATTTTGATATGCCATCCGAACTGTCAGAAGAGGGGTACCGGTGTTTCATAAACCCAGCTAAGAAGAAGGGGTACAGTGGAACATTAATTTTCTCAAGAATTCCCGGAATCAGCGTGACCAATGGCATTGGTGACAACAGGTTTGATGACGAAGGGAGATTGCAGATCGTCGATGTGGGCGACATTTACTTTGTGAACGCATATTTTCCGAATTCTCAACGAGATCTGGCGAGACTTGGATTCAAGGCAGATTTTAACAGGCTGTTCCTTGATCTGATGATAGAACTTCAAAGGAAGAAGCCCGTGATAGCCTGCGGGGATTTCAACGTCGCACATACGGAGCTAGATTTAGCAAGACCGAGGGAGAATGAAGGCACTCACGGTTTTACCAAAGAGGAGCGGGATTCATTCAGCAGTTTCATGGAAGCTGGACTGGTGGATACTTTCAGGATATTCACCAAGGATGGAGGCCACTACAGCTGGTGGTCAAACATGAACAACGCACGGGAGAAAAACATAGGCTGGAGAATCGACTACTTTATCGCATCCCCTTCCTTGGTATCAAGAATCAGGTCTTCCACCATTCTGGAAGACGTTATGGGTTCTGATCACGCACCTATACAGCTCATCGTTTCATAGAATTACATTTTCCTGTGTACGGTCATTTCACGGTTCTCTCCTATTGAGGCCACTTCTATCTTCTTTCCGGTCCCTTCCTCTATGTAGCGCAGGTAATCATACATTTCATCCGGCAGGGATTCATAGCCTTCTTTCACGTAACCTAATGCCTCATTTCCGTTCATGGATTTCCATGGTTTCAGGTCTACGTATACAGGCTCTACTGACTTCAAATCCATTGATCCATCAAATTCATCAACGGTCCTGCCATTGATTCTGTAAGATTCACATATCTTCAGCTTATCTATGCCTCCAAGTGTATCCAGCCTGGTAATTGCGAGGGTATCCACGTCATTAAGCTTTATGGAGTACCTGAGAAGCGGGAAATCCAGCCATCCAATTCTTCTCGGCCTACCTGTAGTGGTTCCAAATTCCTGCCCTTTTTCTCTAAGGTAATCAGACTCGCTCCCTAAAATCTCGGTTGGAAACGGTCCTGAACCTACCTTTGATGTGAAAGCCTTAACGACCCCCATTATTCTTTCGACTTTCCTTACAGGGAATCCAGTTCCTGACCATACGGCTCCGGCAATGGTGTTTGACGAGGTTACGTATGGGTATATCCCGAAATCCACATCAAGTAGAGTGCCATTTGCCCCCTCGAAAAGAATGCTCTTTCCATGATCCAGATGCTGTTGAAGAGCATTATGAACATCGGACATATATTTCTCAAGGCTTTTTCCCGCATCGTATAGCTGATCTGCTACCTTTTCCCTCTCCGCCACACCGGAAAAAGGTGAATCTTCAAGAAGGGACTGCTTCATAGAATAAATAATCTCTATTTTCTGTCTGAGCAAATCCCTAGAAAGCAGGTCCATGACCCTGATGCCCGTTCTTGCGTACTTATCCTCATATGTTGGACCTATACCCTTGGCGGTTGTGCCGATGTTCCCGGAGGATCTTCTGGATTCCTCTGCCTTGTCAAGGTACCTGTGTATCTCGGTGACAACGTGAGCCTTCCTGCTCAACAGTATCCTGAGCTGGGGTCTCGATTTCCTGAGCATCGCGATCTCATCCACCAGGCTGATCGGGTCTATGACCATACCATTTCCTAGCACAACCTCTCCGGCCCTAAGGCTCCCGGATGGAAGCAGGTGAAATTTGAACTTGCCCAGTTCACTCACCACAGTATGCCCTGCATTATTCCCCCCGTTGAACCTGACGACAGAATCGTATCTATCGCTCAAGTAATCGGTAATCTTCCCCTTTCCCTCGTCCCCAAATTGAAGTCCCAGTACGATAGTTATCATAGGCACATGCATCTCCGTTTGTACGTGAAAACCGCTTCATCCGAAGCCGAAATTAAGTTGAACAAATTCACCTCCAGCCAATCTTCTTGACGGATAAAAATAATTTGATTTCAACCGGTTCAAAATTCGTTTTTATTGTTTATAATTTGGCTTAAATTTCAGGCAAAAGTATAATTTCCGATCCGCGATTATGAAATGATCAATTTGACATCTATCGAAATAAGAAATAATTCTGAGCTTTTTGTCCCGGATAACCCAGGCATTGGTTACATTGAGGGAGACGGTATAGGCCCAGATATTTCAAAAACGGCCATTTCGGTAATAAACGCGGCTGTAGAAGTAGCTTACGGCGGTTCAAAGCACATTGAGTGGAAAAAAATCCTGGCTGGAGAAGAAGCATATAAGAGCACCGGTCAACATCTTCCACAGGATTCACTTGAGGAGATAAGGAAATCTATTATAGTTCTCAAGGGGCCGCTTACCACCCCGATTGGTGAGGGATTCAGGAGCCTCAACGTCACTCTAAGGCAACTGTTTGACCTTTATGCCAACATAAGACCGGTAAGATATTTTCCTGGCGTCCCCTCTCCTGTAAAGAATCCGGAAAAGATGAACATGGTAGTCTTCAGAGAAAACACCGAAGACCTGTACGCCGGCATAGAGTGGAAGTACAATTCAGAGGAGGCAGCCAAATTCAGGAAATTTCTTGCAGATACCTATTCAATCAACCTGACAGATGACACTGGAGTCGGCGTGAAACCCATAAGCAGGTTCAGGTCGAACAGGCTGGTCAGAATGGCCATTAAATATGCAATAAGCAACAAGAGAAGAAGTGTTACCCTCGTTCACAAGGGGAACATAATGAAGTATACAGAGGGGGCCTTCAAGGAATGGGGTTACGAAGTTGCCGCCTCAGAATTCAAGGACAAGACAGTCACTGAAGAGGAATATCTGAAGGCTCCAGAAAAATATTCAGACAGGATCTTGATAAAGGACAGGATTACGGACAATATGTTCCAACAGGTTCTGACGCGAACAGAAGATTATGATGTTATAGCCACTACCAACCTTAATGGGGATTATCTGTCAGATGCACTGGCTGCTCAGGTTGGCGGTCTTGGAATAGCTCCTGGGGCAAATATAGGCGATGTGTACGCGATCTTTGAAGCTGTTCACGGAACAGCTCCAAAATATGCCAGTATGGATATTGCAAATCCAACGTCGATAATGCTCTCCGGAGCCATGATGCTAAAGCACATCGGATGGGATGCCCCTTCCGAAATACTAGACAATGCAATTACCATGGCATACAAGGATCAGAAAGTGACCCAGGACCTGGCAAGAGTCCTGAACATAAAACCACTCAAATGCTCAGAATTCGGAAATGAAGTCATAAAACGTATGAAACCCATCAGGCAATGAATGATACGCTCCGGCTATCCAGGCCGGAAAAAAGCATATTTAACGCAATCCTGCTAAATGATCAACCTGTTTCTTGCAATCAAATCGCCAAGGTCTGAAATAGGTTGGTTGAACATTCCCATGAACATTGATTGGACTTCATTTATCCCTGGCAAATCGTTGACATGCACAGAGGCATAATTCAGTCTGGCAACTGCACTCTTCATGGTCTCTATATGATCAATGTAAAGGGAACAATTGGATCCAGGCAGGCGATTATTTGCCATGGTGATTGCTTCCTCAATGGAATCTGCCTTAGTCAACAATGTCAATGGGGCACCGATATTTGGATTTGAGAATTCTATCCTTTTTCTTGGTATCACCAACATTGGTTCCATAACGTTACCCTGTACTTTACCAGCTAAGGCTGTCTCTCCAAGATCACTTTTTACCATGCCTGAAAAGACAGAAGCAGCAAGTAGCTCCTTACTGTCAGCTACTGGACCCATGGAGTTCATGGGGTCCCTTGGGTCCCCAACTTTGATTCTACCGGAAATCTCCAGCATCCTGTTCCTGACATAGTCCATGATATCGCTCTTTACTATCACTTTCCAGGCTCTATTGAAGTAACAACTTCCAGCGTAGAACGAAGAAGCTGTGACATCCTCTATGATGCTGTCGACATTTTCATTGTCCCATATTATAACAGGATAGTTCTCGTAAAATCTGGAAAGAGAACTTCTTATTCCGACTTTCTTCATGACATTCGTGAAATCAGAAGGTTTTCCTGAAAAACCAAATGTATTAAAATTAACAGAGGTCAGAAGCTTGCTAAAACCAGCTTCGTCAACATTTACAATATTGATCATATCCGCAGGGAAGATTCCAGCAGATTTTTCCAGGATCACCGCAGCAGAGAGGGGGGCGATGGTGCTAGGTACAAAAACCAGTGCTTTTCCCGTAAAGAGGCTGATCCCAGACGCTGTTATAAAATCAAGAGCAGGGTTAGCGTAGGACGCCTTGAATATTAGTGGACCTGCTAAGGCTGGGTTTCCTGGCAACGATCCTGTGTGTGAAAAATCACCCCTGTCTGCCTGAGCGGTGATGGCAGATTCAATGGTCTTCAGTGCGTGAATGGATTCAGACAACTCATTTCTTGAATATTCTATAGGTTTCCCCGTCTCCGAGGTTACAAGATCAGTCAGCTCGTTGGAGAAACTCTCAACGGAGACCGAAAACTTCTCAATCAGCCTCCTACGTTCTGCCATATCTAAATTGTAATAGGAGTTTGCAGCCAAGTATGCCCTCTGTTCCAGCGATGCTATGGCTGACATTGAAGTTTTTTGTATTTTTCCTTTTTTCTTTAACGAGAATTTGTCAAAAACGTCCATGATCTTCAGTCCAAACTGGAGTCAACTACCCCCCGCTGACGCAGGGGGCTTG
>JAJYRT010000073.1:4210-9084 GCA_021793945.1 Thermoplasmata archaeon | reverse complement strand
TGGATAATCTCCTGATATTACCCGGCTTAGCTCAGTTGGTAGAGCGGCGGACTGTAGAGGGAAAGACTGGCAAGAAAACCGCCGTTATCCGCAGGTCTCTGGTTCAAATCCGGAAGCCGGGATTTATCATCTGGTGAATTTCCTTCAATACACCAGTGTGATTAATAGGAAAGCAATTGGTTATTATTCATTGTAAGTCAATTACCTGCGGAATCTCTAACTTTCCGCGGTATATTGTTATTTTCCGGCTCTCTCATTTTTCAGTACAAATACCTATTACGTGGTTATTATCGCACATGCAAACACATTGTGACACCATAAATACAATCTGAATAAGCCACCGGATTTCAGCCTTCAGTTTTCAGGAACGGGAATCGAAAAAAAGAGGGGTGTTTGAGATATCTTCCGTCGTAAGATATATGACTCGGAATTGCCATACGGACTTTCCTCCTGCCCGGGTTCCTACAACATTGATGTGCTGGAGTTGGTTATCCGCTACTGCCAGGGGATCTCTCTCAATCGCTATGAGATAAGCCAGGTTGCCATCCACAAGAGAACCTATTTTAGGGTTTCTCAATGCCTCTGCAGATCCCTGTGTATATGCCTCGAAGACCTGCAGATAAATGATCTTTGCAATTACGACGTATTTCATGTGCCGTGTATCCGCAACTAACAAGGCCGATCAAAGCTATCTTTAGATGCATACACTATCACGCCTTTGTTATAGCTGTTTTAGCATATATCTAATTGATTATGATAATATCCCTATGGGATCAAGAATCGTGATTCAAGTGGTTAATGCAGTCCGTTACGAGATTCACTGCACAATCTCAGTCACTGAGTTTCCTTTATTGATCCCGACCGAAATGAAGCCGGTATGGATAAGGCCACTGCTGTCCGGTCTTGTCGATCCTGGTCTTACTATAATCTTTCTTAATTCCAGCTCTACGGTCTCCAGGATCATGAATCCAGCATTCACTGCATCAGTTACAAATCTCTCTGACTGGTTGAAGTTTGGGCAATATGCCACCAGAATTCCACCACTGCGCAAATATTTTCTTGCAACTAACAGAGAATCCCATGGGGTTGGAACATCGAGAATGCATGCATCGTATCCTCTGATCCCATGATCATCCTCCATCCTGCCATTAACCGGATGCCAGTTTGCAAGGTCAAAAAACCTACTGAGCCCATCACCTGCCACCTTCAGCCTTTCAGCGTCAAAGTCGATGGACGTAAGATTTCCAGTGTTCCCTATTGCCCAGAGAAGATGCGCGGTCAAGGCACCGCTTCCAACGCCCGATTCCACGACATTGCTTCCAGCATGTATCCCTGATTTTGCCAGTATATATGCTGCATCGTGGGGCTGTATAATCTGTGCTTTCCTGTCGGAGACTGAAGGGAAGAGTGCCGGATTGAAATCCATTACCTGCCACATTTCCCGATTTATCATTAAATTGTCTCCACTGTCTGTAACCGAATTCCGGTCAAGGTGGAATATTTTCCCGCGGATATTCACCGTAAAGTTAACGTTATCAAGTGTGCCAAATCTGTCTCCACACTGAATTACCTTCATACCATAGTATTGACACTAAATATAAAAAGATGGGACAGGACTAGTCACGATCGTAACATACAACACATATATCTGACACGTTGGTTCCTGTAAATCCAGTGATCAGGGCAGATCCGCCCTTTGACAGCAGTGTGTATGAATCATTATCTTCGAGATATGCCTCGACCCCAATCTTTTTGAGTACGGACATAGAGCTATCATCAATGATCCCTCCCATTGCGGGACTCTTTCCGTCAATACCATCAGTTCCGATTGCCAGAACAGTGTAATGTTCTTCAGGTTTCATCTCAAGGGCAATGCGAACCGCAAGCTCCTGATTTCTTCCCCCCTTACCCCTGCCAGTCACCCGGACTGTCGTTTCTCCTCCAAACACCAGCCAGAATCCATGCCCCTTGAGGTCATATATTGACCTGCAGGTTCCAGAAACGTGTCTCGAAACTTCGGTAACATCACCTCTGATGTCGCTGCCGAGCACGGCAACATCACCACATCTCTCTTCTATGAGTTTTGACAACTCCGTCACAAAATCGCGATTCCTGAGAACGATTGTATTTGATACCCTGTTGAAGTATTTCATGTCCGTAATCGCATTCGACGCACTGATCAGGTCTTCGGTGCTGTATCCGCATAATCCTGAATATTTTGTAATAGTGTCGTTGATAAACTTCTTATCAGCGGATGGAGCATTTAGCGGCCCGGAGGCTATAACGGAAATATCGTCGCCAATAACGTCCGAAATGATGTATGCCTTCACGGTTGCAGGATAAAGCATCCTGGCAAATTTTCCAGACTTAACCGAAGACATGGCTCCCCGCACCACATTCATCTCCCTTATATCTGCCCCATTGAACATCATGCATTTGCCTATACGGGAAATTTCGTCTATGTTGAAACCTGCCTCGGGTTTCTCAAATAAGGCGGACCCACCTCCTGAGATCAGTACAAAAACAATATCTGACTCGTTCAAGACTCCCAAGTCCGTTAGCATGACTTCTGTTGCTTCTGCACTTCTGGAGGTGGTCTCCGGGTGTGTGCCTCTCAGTATCCTGAGTTCGTCAAATGTGTTCTCTATCTCCATTTGATCGGGCACTATTATGTCAGCGATTACAGGCATTTTTTGCAGGAATTTCCTCATGCCGGCGTACATATTGTAAGCCGCCTTTCCAAACCCGACAACGAATATACGGCTATGGGACTTGCTAAGGCTTGAGATCTCCTCACGGTATTTCCCTATGGAATTTTCCGGGCTCAGTGCATCGAATAATCCGGGAAGTGCTTCAATGAGGAATTTTCCCTTTTCTCCAACATTAATTTCATTAGCATTTTTCACAGATACCATACAAACACTATCCCCATGCCTGCAGCTTCCGTTCAGTAACGATAGGGATAATAAAAACAAACACTACAATTTAACCAAAAAATGAATTGTTCAGGTCTGGGTCACTAAAATTCAAATGTGTCTCAGGGTTTACTCGTATTCAACATCAAGTCCCGACATAAGCCACTTCATGATTCCGCCATTAGCGTTATATACGTTATCCAGGCCGTTATCCATGAGGTACCTCGCCGCATAGTAGCTGCGCTCTCCACTATTGCATATCAAAATTATCTTTTTGCCGCTGTGAGCCTTTATTGAATCGATCCTGTCCTGAATCTCCCCCATGGGAATGTGAATTGAATTCTTCACATGTCCCGTGTCGCCATAATATTCCCAAGGCTCCCTTACGTCTATCACCACGGCAGACTCTGGATCGTTTTCTAATATTTCGCTTATGTCAAATGGAGTCAGATCATTCACCTTCCTTGAAGAGAATGGGGTCAATGGCATCAATAATCACCTTGGTCAAGCCGATTATCAATTAATATTAAAGATTATCCTTCAACGCAGGAGCTACAATGCAAATATTTAGGCAACAGGTACAGGGCGAGCAAATTTATTATTGCTTGCTAGTGATCGGCATTCATGCTCAAGCTCAAGAATGGTCTGATTGAAGTCTACACAGGAAACGGAAAAGGGAAGACAACAGCAGCTTTTGGACTCGCATTCCGGGCCATAGGCTGGGGTTTGAAGGTGTATATCATACAGTTCATGAAAATGGGGACATACGGAGAGAACCAATCCTCAAAAAAATTTGCAGAAAACCTGCGGGTTGATTACGTTGGAAAACCTTATTTCATCGCCTGGGAGGAGGACATACCATTAGCGGACCGGGAAAGAATTAGAAACATCAAGCTATTTCCGCGTGGAAAACCTCCGTCAGACTATGTTTCCATGGCACAGGATAGCCTGAAGGCGGCTGAAAGGGAGATGATTTCTGATGAATGGGACATCATAATAATGGATGAGATAAACGTAGCCCTCTACTATGAACTTATCCAGAA
Source organism: Thermoplasmata archaeon (assembly GCA_021793945.1). The sequence goes on along the minus strand of JAJYRT010000073.1, from coordinate 5,126 downwards.
AGAACAGTTATTGGCATTTATAGAAAAGAAGCCACAAAACGTGGAGCTGGTGTTCACCGGAAGGAATGTTCCAGAAGAGATTCTGCAGAAAGCAGACCTCATAACCGAGATGCGCGAAATCAAGCATCCCTATGCGCAGGGAGTACCGGCACGGAGAGGAGTTGACTTCTGAACTCCTAGATCATTTTCAGAATATCATTTGTACTCATAACAGTGGCGAATTCTCCCATTATTGTGGCCAGCGAAAGGGCATGCACGGTTTCAGCATCATACTTCTCTCCATTAATCCCCTTCGTCTCAAAGGCTGCTGTAGCATCTGATATCACAAAGGTCCTGAACCCGAGATTCCCGGCCATTCTTGCAGTTGTCGAGACACAGTGCTGCGTTGTTATTCCAACTATGACGAGGGAATCTATGCCACTTTCTCTCAGCCAGTCCTCAAAACCGGTGCCTATAAAACAGCTGTTTACATTTTTTGCAAAGACCTTTTCCTCCCCTATGGGTTTGACTTTATCCTTTATTTCGTTGCCTGCCTGTCCCGGAAAAAGCGGTGATTTTGGATTGCGAGACATGTGCTGAAAAAATACAACCGGCATCCTCGAAGATCTCCAGGAATCGAGTAAGCGAGAAATGTTTCCTTCCGCTTCAGGATTGTTCCGTTTGCCCCAGAATGTAGAATCCCACCCCTTCTGAACGTCAACAATCACCAGAGCTGTGTTCATACCAAGTTTTTCCATTTCACATCATGCATGAGGACAAAAGAATAAAAAGGATTCTATATGCCGGTACTTTCAATTTCCGGCGGTTTAATCCCTTCTTGAGAATTGAAAAGGCTGACACCCAAAATTCCATATTGAACTGATTCTGGCGAAATCTCAAGTTCAGGATTTCCTAGTTTCAATTCTTGCAAGGCATA
>JAJYRT010000073.1:0-4110 GCA_021793945.1 Thermoplasmata archaeon | reverse complement strand
AAAAAGTGTACATTTTTCTCCAAACTCCATTAAATATTATAGTGTACATGAATTGCTGTAATTTCGAAAAGAACCCGTACAGTATTAATTGAACTCTATACTCATATACTTTCCTTCCGGTTATCCATTCCCCGTTGAAATCAACTGAATCAAGTGAAAAGAATAGGTAAAGAGTCATTTAATTAATTAAATGAATACCGGGTTCCTTTCGATTGTGATAAATCCTCATTCATAGACTGTCTTCATAAGGACTTGAAAAAAATTGTGAAATCTTGAATTTCTTAATCTCTTTCAGAGATCTATCCTAACAAGAAACAGCAACTTCGTCCGCACTATGTCTCTTGATAGCCGTTCTGCACATTTCGCATAGAGTTGGAATTCCATTCTGAGACCCCATTACCAGAATGTCCCTGATTTTGTCGTTAATCCCTTCAGAATTCACCATAGCACCAATCGCAAATTTTTCTCCATGGTTTCGTCGAGTTGTTCCATATGGAATTCCTTGATACACAATCCCTCTGGTCGAAAGCAAAAACGAACCATCCTTCCTTTATCTCTCTTTCTTCTCGGATTGATTAATTCCAATTCTTCTTCTGACAGTTCTTCCAATTTGTCGCCTAATCCTTTTCAATAGTAATAAAGCTGATTTATCTACCTAAAAAGTGCTATCAGAAGAAACTTGGATTGGGAAGGAAAAGAAGTATAACAACATTGACCGCTACCTGTAATCTAATCCCAAGTCGGTGAATTTCTCATGATTCACGCTTCCTTTTAGCTTTGATCATTTTTTTTTCAGAGATTTTTCTTAATTTCTTGCGTATTGGAACGTCGATTCCATATTTCTCCTTCAATTCCTCGCACTTCTCATAAAGAGATGACTCCCAAATATTACCTCTTGAATCTCTTTCAGATTGCTCTACGCATTCGTCGAAAACCAAATTGTAATTTATGTCAGATCTTGCAATCAACGCCATATCCTCTAAATCTCTGTCTCTCTCGGTCATGCCTTTCATTAGAAACATGTCTTCATTCGACAAGCGAAAAACAGTGAGTTTCTTACCATGGTATATTTTGCCGGCACGTTGCCTAATGGTATCGGTCAAGCATAGTTTTTTCGCAACATACTTAATGAATATTTCCCATCTGAATCCTTCAAGGTTCTGCATGGCAGTTGCCGAGAGTTCTACGTATGGCCTAGACAAGTCTTGAGGTTGTAACGCGTAGTATTCACATTCTTCAAGAGAACTAACTAAAATTCTATGATCTCTTTCGTTTTCAACTATCACATCAATGTCTTTTGTCCCAGGTTTCAGTCCGTTTATTGCCATTACGGCTCCACCGAGTAGGTAGATACTTAACTTATCAATAAGCACTCCATCCAACCTCTTCAGTTCTTTTGTGACATAATCTGGGTCAAAATTTGCTCGATCTGAATCGATCAACCTATCACTACCCCATACAAATCGGCCTGTTCCTGGAGTTCTTTTGGTTCGGGTAATGGCCATTCTCTGGCTTTCCCATTGCTCTTGATGTATTTTATAAAATTTCTTGTTCTTTCCACAAGCTTATATTTGCGTGACTTGTCTATGAGTAGATCCATGTCTATCTCTTTTTTATTTTTGAAGGCCAGCAAGAGCGCATAGGTAGAGTAGGTTTGGCTCTCTGGATCTATACGTAAGGTGTGGAGAATTATATCTTCTATGGATAACTTATTCATGTTTGGTTCGTGGTAATAGTAAAAATCCGATGTCAAGAATTGTACTCCATAAGCTGGCGAAACAGTAAGTGCAGTGGGAGAAGTTTCAATTGGTAATCTCTCAACTTCCTTCTTGGAATGGTCCCTTATCTTGAAAAGACAACGATAACCGCTCCTCCAAAGAATGATTGCATCTCTTGGCAGCTTCTCAGTCAGGTATTTCCTGCTTACGTGATCTGAATACTCGCTGATGAAGCGTGACAAGTTTCTATTCCCGGCTGATTGCTTCTCAGGAGAACTGATGTACATTCCATGCATTGATAGATTACGAATTGCTCTCCATGAGGAAATAGAAGAGGTCCCACACTCGAAACTCTCCTCTCCGGTTATGTTCCTAAATAGTACTGTAATATTAGAATTTGAAATCATTTTTTCCCATGGAACATATGGTTCAACCCTGAACATTTCCTTTAGCGAAAGAGCATAATTTCTATCCGACATATCCACTAATTTCTTCATACCTTGCTTCTTCGTCTTAACGATTCCCTTTTCTTCAAGACCTTTCACCGTTTGAGAGATAGAACTTTCCGACTTCCCTATTAAAGTCGAAAGATCACGTATAGATGAACCGCTATGGTCAGAGATCATCCTTGCAGTAGCAATCTCACCTTTTGAAAAAGCAAAGGGTAGCATTTGTTCTTTCATTGTATATTTCATAAATACAAATAAGTATATAAGTATTTTTGATTTATGAAATAGGGCAGCAGTCGTAGATAACAGTAAACCCATTTTGCATGTCTGCACAATTCACAAGTCAACTACCAACGGCTAAAGCACGTTGGCTTGCAACCGATTGATCAACATTTCTCAAACGCTATTCCGGAAGCAAAATCACATGCGTCATTGAAAGCCATGAATGTATCAATGGGAGCATGCTTCTGCTCGTCGTTTGGAAGCAGCTTTATTGGAGGGTCTTGATTACAGTACAGATGTGTTTAATCAATATATAAGTGTGTCACAATTCCTCCCACGACTAAAGTGAGTTTCCTTGCGACGGGATTGTGAGTAGATTTTGACAGTCGGCCGTAACAAGAAAAGCATTGCATAGTTACTTAACCTCCGGCATGACTTCGGAAATATTCTTAATTGCATTCCAAGTTTAAGGGGGCATAGGGGAATAGTAGCTCCAATGATAGGTAGGGAGTCATTTAATTAATTAAATGGATATCGTCCCTAAGATGCTACATCTTGTTATAAATACTCATAGTAAGCTTTAACTATCTACGTATAATTATATCAATATGGAGACAACTATCCAAATTAAAAAGGATCTTAAGGAAAGACTCAATGCTTTGAGATTATATCCAAACGAATCTTACGATTCTGTCATAAGAAGACTTTCCGAACTGGCAGAGGACGAGGAACCTCTTTCTAAAGATACAATTGAGATAATAGAAATGTCCCTGAAGGACATTAAAGAGGGTAAGGTATATACAACCGATGAAGTGAAGAAGAGGCTAAAAATTGCCTGATTACGAGGTAAAATGGACAGAAACAACTGCCCGATTCTTGGAGAAAGTGGAAAGTGTTGACGCCGAAAGAATCCTGGAAAAGATGAAGCTTGTCAGCAAGAATCCGTTTCATTACGTTAAACGTCTCAGAGGAGTCCCACTTTATAGCTTGAGAACTGGAAAGTACAGGGTAATCATGAGTATAGAAAGGGAGAAACTCGTGATCCTTGTGGTTGATGTGGGAAACAGAAAGAACGTTTATGACGACTTGTAAATCCAAGTCAAATGCGATCAGACAGGTTTTGACATCCTAGTCCATGTCTTATGGAATTCTTCTGATAGTCCGAGAACCTTTACGAATCCGCTTTTCTCGTAAAATGTAATAGCTTGTTTATTAATCAGTGGTGTATCTACGACAAAAGCTTTCAACTGATCCTTTGGGATTCCTCTTAACAGAAAGCTACCGATACCTTTTCTTCTGTAGTGACAATCGACTACAATCTCTTCGATATAAAAATCCTCTAATGAACAGCTATGCTCAGAGAGAATGTCAGTCTTGCTGCTTCCAGTCAGCCATCCCGCGATTTCAGAATTGATCTCAGCGACTATGCACAGATGAGCATCCCCCTTCACGTAATCCTCAACGATATTTCTATCAATGATCAATTGGAGATTCTTAGAGGAAGAGTTGTTAACCGTCAGATACGGACTCAGTGAGTTTTCCAGCATAACGTACATACTTTCAATGTCTGCTTCTACGGGCTTTCTCAACAAAAGTTCTGCATCCATCAGTCCCTATAAGTAGCTTTGATATTTGAATAGTCTTGATCAGGAATTTTGCATTGGAACTGGGTAAATATAGTAAAAAAGGATAGGTAGAAAGTCGGTTAATTAATTAAATGG
>JAJYRT010000072.1 GCA_021793945.1 Thermoplasmata archaeon | reverse complement strand
GAAGGATCCAGCGCCTTTCTTGCTTCTGCCCCGGATTCAATGTAACCGGCAACTTCGTTGAGATTCATTTTATCAGCTAATAAGTGGTGAAGCTGAAATAAATATTTCCATGGCCAGTAACTGGAATTCATAGAGATAAAACGCAGATACTATAACCGATATTTGTTGAATATGCCCCAGCTCCGGGAATTTGCAGCACACCACCGTAACAGAAAGGAACAATCAGGTCACGAAGATGCTGTCCTGCTTCCTGATCCATTCCACCTCGTCACCTCGCATTATCTCTTCCGGGATATCCATCCCTTTCTGCAATTTCTCCCTTATCATTGAGGCACTGAACCGAATTCTCCTGTCCTCTCCATGGGGGCAGTTATTGACTGTTGTGATCCATTTGCACGCCTTGCAGTAAACTGCCTCCTCAAATGGAATGATCTCAATACCAAGGTCGTCAAAGGCCTCCAGATTTTCCCGGGCTGCGTATGGAGGGTAATAGTCACCCACACCTGCGTGATCCCTGCCTATTATGAAATGCGTGCAACCAAAATTCTTCCTCATTATTGCATGCATCACTGCCTCCCTCGGACCGGCATAATACATCTCGTAATGCAGAACGGAAAACAGCACCCTTTCAGTGGGGTAATAAGATTTCAGGGTACGGTCATATGCTCCCACGATTATTGCGTCACTGAAGTCACCTGCCTTCTTTCTTCCTACCACAGGGTTAATGAACAATCCGTCTACCATGTTCAGCGCAGACTTCTGCAGGTATTCATGCCCAAGATGTGGTATATTCCTGGTCTGGAAGGCCGCTATTGTTTTCCATGACCTGTCGTTGAACAGTTTTCTTGCCTGAACCGGTGTCAGGAAGTATTCATTGAAGGGCAAGTCCTGGCCTGATATACCCACAACCTTCCCCGATAAAATCATCGAACCCATCTCTAGCGTTCTTTCTACGCCGGGATGACCCGGATCCCTTGTTCCAAATATCCTGTCGCAGAATTCCCCCTTGCTGAACTCCCACATATCATCGACGTACATTTCAGCAAGATAATGACCATTGCGCCTCAAAATGATCGTGTCTCCCTCGGACACCTTGAATTTCCCGGGATCGATGTCAAGAATTATGGGTATTGACCATGGTATCCCGTTTCCCAGTCTCTGGTCCTTCAAGATGCTGTCATAATCCTCCCGTGTGCTGAATGAAACCAGCGGGCTGAATATGCCGGTTTTTATAAGGAAGAGGTTGACAGCAGTCCTTGAATCAACTTCCAAAGACATGTCCCTGCGCCCAAATGATTGCGAATTCAGGCTCCCTACAGTGACCAGCTTGCCTCCATGCGGTTTTGAAACCATGTTACTCATCCCCTTTCAGTGCAGGAATGAATCGAACGGCCGCATGGATTCCGCACTCTTTCACGCCGTCTTCCCACCACCATCTTCCGCTACGTTCACTCTCATGCGGCAGGACTGCCCTCGTGCACGGAGCGCAGCCTATGCTCCTGTACCCCCTGGAATACAGGGCATTGACTGGAATCGCGAATTTTTCCGTGTATTCCTTTACATACGCTGAACTCCAGTTCAGTAGTGGATTGTATTTCATGATCCCGGGACGCAGCGGATCTGATTCCACCATTTCGCTTTTCTTTCTATAACGGGTCTGTTCTGCCCTTATGCCGGAAATCCATGCTCCTTTTACGGAGAGAATGCGGTTCAACGGCCTTATTTTCCTGGTCTCGCAGCACAGTTCCCTCATGGATGGGGAATCGCGGAAGAGGTTGATTCCATGCGCTCTCACCATATCCTCAACTTCATCTGCCCTCGGGAGGACAATCTCCGGAGTTATTCCATACCTGTTGGAAATTATTTCCATTATGTCGTAGGTTTCCTGGGCAAGGCGGCCGGTATCCAAGGTGAAATGCCTTATGCCTATTCCCGCCCTGCTCATGAGGTCGGTGATTACATTATCCTCCATGCTGAAGCTCGTGAGGAAAACCACCTTGTCACCGTATGTTTTGTATGCCCGGAGCAGTATATCAGCAGATTCTTGCATTTTTTCATTCAACATTGCCCATGATTTTTCTCAGATATATGTGTATTTTTAAGCATGCAATATAGGTGTGTTATATGAAGTTTTGAGCATGCATTTCATATCTTATGGGAAGATTTACATATTGATTTAGTGTAACATTGGCATGGCACTGTTTTTTGATGAACTTAAGAGGAATAATCTGGATCCGAAACCGAAAACAATGGTCATAGATCGTATGCTGCCCGGAATACAGGAAAGCCTCGAATGGACCAGCGGCTTTATGACCGTAGCAAAGATAGGATGGGGGCTACCCCTCCTTCTGGAAGAAACGGAGGTTCGGAAACGGGTGCAGATGTACCGACAGTATGGCGTCGATGTGTCTAACGGTGGTACGATGCTGGAGATTGCCTCTTCAAAGAACAAGACCATGAAGGCCCTGGATCATATTCTAGATGCGGGTTTTACCGTAATTGAACTCAGTGAGGGCGTTATTGACATACCGAACAGGGAAAAGAAAATGGTTGCTGAATTCGCAAGGGAACATGCCATGAAACTGCACATAGAGGTTGGCAGGAAGAACGCGGGAAATCAGCTATCTCTTGAGGATACCATAGATGGAATCAACAGTGCACTTGACTTTGAACCAGATCTGGTGATCATTGAGGGGCGGGAAACGGGAAGAAGCGTGGAGATATATGATAATGAGGGGCACATAAAATGGGACTGGGTTTCCAGGATAATCGAGAACTTTGATCAATCGAGGATAATGTTCGAAGCGCCACTTGAGGAACAGCAGGCGCAGCTCATAACCAAACTTGGCCCATACGTGAATCTGGGAAATGTTTCCCTGCTGAGTGTTCTGCCTTTGCAAAGCCAGAGATCAGGCTTCAGGGGAGATAACTTTGGAGGCTTCGCAGGAACGGGGAAAGTGTCGGGAAGTCCTGCGACAAAATTTGTGTATCATGTTATTTCCTCCCACCTTTCCCTGGACCAGGGGCAGATTGGCAGTATAACGGGCCTCAATCGCAGGACAGTGCAGATAGCCATAGATACCCTTGTTTCCCAGCAATTGATAAGGGTTTCCAGTGATCCGCGGGATATGCGCCATCGTATTTATTCATGCGAAAAACACCAGTAAACTGCCAGGGGCTGAAACAATTGAAACACGAGCTTGAGAATGGAATCGCAACCTCGTCATATACCCGTAGGGGACCGTCGAATCACGTAAAGTATGGATTCCCTACCATTACGGTAGGTCCGGAGTAACCCCGCTCCAATAGCACTATGAGGCCGTCCTGTGCGTAGACACCATAATAACCGGATTCGAGCATCATTTCCGACATGTTCTTCATGCTCGGGTTTCCAGCGGTGAACTGGCTTGAACCATAATCGAGGAGAACATATTGCAGGGGAAGGGAAATCGTTACTCCTCCAGGTCCGGATACGTTAAACCTGTCACTCTGTATGGAATAAAGCGAAAAATTCTGGAAGCTAACTATGGGAGGCGCCAGGATAGTATTGTTGTAAAGTGGCCTTGGAAAGTATTCGGGGAGATTGTTCTGGATGAGTATTTCCGTTGCATTTCCGGGTATGAGGGCAATTATTGTGTTAAGGCCGTTGACCTGGGAGATGTTTGAGTTAGCCATTTCCTTCTCGAAGTAGAAATTGTTGGGGCTTGCGAAATTAAGCGGACCGTATGGCTGAAAGAAAGGGACAGCTACGATCATCAGAACAAGAACTGCCGTGACTGAATGCTTTGACAGCCATACGACCTTTCTCTTTATTCGTTTGCTCCTGAATTTATGATTCTTCAGGCATTTTTCCAGCACAACCACAGAGTCTATCAGTCCAAGGAACATGAAAGGGATGTAAAGGCCTCCGTATTGCCTGTGGAAGAACTGAGGGTATAGAAAGTAGGTGTTTGATGAGATCACTATGAGCACGATATATGGTATAAGGAAAGGAAGCCATTTCCTTGAAAAAACCGGCTGGAACAGCAGGAACGCAAATATGAGAAAGATCGTGATCAATATGGCCAGGGGCGTATGTTCGAATGGTGTGATCCCGCCGAATGAGGAGGAGAGAAACGCCACATATTCCATCCCATTGCTCTCCACGTAGCCTATAACCAGAAGGATGGCTGCAACCACCAACAGTATTACGCCGTATGAGAACTTTGCCCTTGATCTTTCATCGCCACCAGTCGCAAACTGCGAAACAATTGCGCCGAGAGAGAATATCAATGGAAAAACCACGTACGGAAATCTGACAGTACCGCCCAGCACCATCATCACGCCAGAAGCAACATAGTTTCCCCGTAGATAGAAAAGGTATCCAGCAAGGAAAAACGGTATGAAGAACACCTGGTAATGGAAATCAAACCACGTTATCCCCGCAAGGGGCGGGTAGAAGAGAAAAGCGGTTGAGATTGCCGTGGATTTCCATCGATCCTTCAGGACGAACATGGATATTTTGTAAATCAATATGCAGGAAATGTCAAGAGCAACCAACTGTGCAGCGAGCAGTGAAGACAGCTGGTTGATCATGGATAAAGGAGACAGGATCACCACAATGAAGTCGGTGGAAAAAAATCCGACGAAGTCCGATAAGGTAGTGAGCGACCCGTGCAGTACCTGCCAGGCACGCTCATAATTTACTCCCAGGTCCCAGACGGAGTAGTTTAGGGAAGTATACCTGATGTAGCTTACGTATATCCAGGCGGCATTGTACAACAGGAGACCGGCGAACAGCAATAGCAGGTAGATGCGTTTTTCTGGGGTTCCGGCCTTTCCGGTCTCCACTGCATCCTGATCCATTTATGATACCTCTATCCTTCCGTAGAATTCCTTATACTCCCTTAGAGCCCTGCCTTTCCTGTAGTAATCTCCTATGTGAGAATACAGTGAAACTCTCGCACTCTCGCCCATATCTGCCGCCTGCATGATTTTATCCATGAAATCTTCAGGAGTTTCAGGATCGATCAGGAATTTGCTGTCCCTGAGGATCTCCCTGTTTATCGGTATGTCTGAGAGGACAACAGGCAGAGAGGAGTTAATCGCCTCGATGGTGGGCCTTCCGAAGCCTTCCCTGACGCTGGGGCCGAAATATACGTCCGATGCATTGAAATAGAGAGGGTAATCCTCGTCGGATACTGAATCGATGTTGACAAACCTGCTGTCCGTTATCCTCTGCAGGGCAGGGGTCATTTTGCCTATTCTTATAAGCCTGAAATTCTCCGGAAGCGAGGCAATAAGTTTCGGCAGCAGGTCAAGGCTCTTTCTGGGCTCCGGAGAGCTCACGTTGAGTACGTACTTTACATCCTTATCGAATCCGAGCTTCTTTCTCACTGAATTCCTGTCCCTGAAAATGAACCTGTCATCAGTCCAGTGGTGAATTACGACTGGATTGACATCCGGAAGCTTCTCCTTTATTGCTTCAGCAGTAACGTCGGAAATCGCGATCACGCCCTTCAGGCTGCCCATTGCCTCGTAATTCTTTTTCATGTATTGTATGAAGGCATAGGAGTATGCGCTACGAGACACATGATCATCAATGGGCTGGAGATCATGTACCGTTCCTGTCATGTTATGATTGTACCTGACAAGGTGAAAGAACTCCGGGGAAGTGAGGTGGATGAACCCATAACGCTGGATGTACTTCTTCCAGAAGGAGATGCCATAAACGGAGAGAAAGGCCCGCAGATTGTACAGACCGTGGTCCGGTTTTACCACGTTTTCATACCCTGATTCATCGCTTCTGGACGACTTCCTGAAAAAGATAAGGTTCTCAAAGAGATCGAGGTCATAAAGAAGCCTGGAATAAGTCCCAAGCCCAGTTTTCACAGGCGAACAGGATATCACTGCGGAGTTATTTTTCATACTGAAATTCAGTGAATTGATCTCTGACATGGTATCCTTAGCGGTTTAATTGATTTGGGCTTATTAACGTGTCTTGATCCAGGGAAGGAACTCAAACAGGTTGTGATGCTGATCAAGATCGACCTTCCTATTGTATGCCACGGTTGCATTGAGAAATTCCTTGTAGCACTCCTGCCAGAGGAAGTTCCTTGACCATATAACTGCACGTTCTGAGTACTGATTGAGAAGTTCCCTGTTGGCAAGCAGTTCATTGGCGGATGACGCAAGAGCGGCCGGATTTCCGTATTCGACCAGCCTTCCAGTGACATTGTTCCTGACGGAATCCTTCACTCCCGGAACATCGTATCCTACGACAGGACATCCGAACGACTGCGATTCCATGTTGCTCAGTCCCCACCCTTCCTTCACCGAGGCGCTGAAAGACAGCTTCGCGATTGAATAAAGCTTCGATTTCTCGTCGTCCGAAATTCTTCCGAGGAAGTGCACTCTCTCCCTGATTCCGAGATTTGTTGCCTCGGTTTTGAGGATTTTTTCATATTCTTCTGTCTCTGCAGTTCCAAAAATGAAAAGGTGAAAATTATCCGGGAGGCTTGAGTGTGCCTGCAGTATGTCCGAATGGTTTTTCCATGGCCTCAGCGGTCCGGGTGCCACCAGATAGTCCATCTTTAATGCTGGCTTGTAAAAACCAGCGTCCACTCCAGTCTTGACAATATTTACGTCCCTGTATCCCTGACTGATCAGTTCTTTCTTTGTGGATTCGCTGTTTGTTATAACTCTTGCTTTCCTGTAGAGGGCTGGATTCAGAACGTTCTGCATGAAGTACGCTAATGGCGCCAACAGGCCAAGTTTCTCCCTGAAAACGGAGTATGGTATGAGATGATGGATCATGACAGTCTTCCTCTTCCTGCTTATTAAAGCCGAAAGGAAAGGGATTGCGTTCACTGACTCCAGAATATAGGCGTTTTTCCTGAATTTCATGAATTTTCCCAGCATTGCTACGTAAACCGTGAATATGTTTCCCTTCCTCACTATCTCGATTCCCTCATGGATTTCATGTGAAGCACCACCGGAATATCCTGAAGAAATCCATGTGACCCTGACACCATCAGAGGCAAGCCTCCGGGCCATTTCATAACAGTATTTTTCAGCTCCGCCTGCCTTTGGATTCAATATATCCCGCCAGTTTATTATTACGAAATCCTTATCTGAATATGATGATAGGCGTTGAGATTTCATTGGCGACTCCCCCGACTTGATCCCTAATTCGGGAGAAGCACTAATTTTATTCATTGCCCTCGTTATGGAAATTCGAGCATTTAAAGTTTCTTTGTAAACTGGGAAATGATAATGCATTTTGCATAACAGGATACATAAGCTGATGGGATGTGGGTTGGATTGCGTGGCATTCCCTGACAGTCATTACATTGGCCTATCCTGTGTAATTTTGACCCATGCGGCTGCAGCCTGGGTAGAATTGGTATTGATCGCCAGGCTGAAATGTGGTTCCAGATAATATGACGTTCCCACGGAAATAGAGCAGGAGACAAAATTTCCATTCCCGTTGCTCCAGTTTTTAACCCCATTGCCTTGAATGGTCCTGTTGCCAATACCGGCTGAGAACTGAAGGGCCGAGGTAACCCATTTGCCAAGATAGACAGTGACGTTGTAGGCTCCCGGAGCAATGAAGCTTTCGCTCAGGTTCAACGTTGCCTTACCGCTATCATTTATTGTCAGTGAGTGATTGAACTCCAGGGGAGTGAAAAATTTCAGTGATCCCGTCCAGTTTCTCTCGAGAAGAATGATGCCATACTGCTCCTCGACAATGCCGTATTTGCCGGATTTGAGGAATTCATTGAATACCTTGACCTCCTGTGATGTGTTCGAAAGATACACCTGCTCCGTATCGTTGAACAGGTGCTCATAGGGATCGTCAATTGCGAATTTCGGGTAGTTGCTCCCATTAAACTCGTATGCCACCATCCAGTCATACCCGGCAGTGAGCTGTGGCATGTTTGCCTGGATCATGACCGATGATCCGGGTGGAATCTGTGCAATCATGGCATTGATCGCGGAATCTTGTACAGTATAAGTCATGGCTGTTTGTCCGTCATAAAAAGTGCTGTTCCCAGAAATGATGCTCCCCACAGGCGTGAGGATCACGGCCATGCACACGTTCACGGCAACTATTGCCTTGACAACCCTGCCAACTCTCCTGGAATTCCCGGCTTTCCTTGAAATTTCCATCAGTCTCCTGAATCCGTATACAAAGGAAATGAAAAGGCCAGGAATCGCAAGAGAGGGGTACTGGAAGTTGATCGGGCTGAAATATGCAAGGTGGTTTCCCTGAAAAAAGACAAAGGCGACATAGGGCAGCGCCAGTAAAAGGTACTTGGGTGAATACAGTGAAATGAAGAATAACGGAAAAAGGAGTGAAAAGACAAGGAACAGCTTAAGAGACAAGTATGCAAACAGATCCATGGGAAAACCACTCGCATTGGAAACAGAGGTTGTGTATGATACGCCAAAGTGCATGTTTATGATCATGAACAAAATCAAAGGAAATACGATCAGCGATATCCCGTATAATTTATCCGGGATGCGCGAACTGCCGTCCCGCTTACTGAATATGGCAACAATGCCAAATATCAGTACGATTGCTGCCGCGAGATAATTTGTCATCGCTGCAAGAAATAGAACCAGGGCGGATGCCACCTTCCTGTCACACAGGTATAGCCAGAAGCCGAAGAAGAAAAATGTTGGAAACAACGCCATGAAGTGAAAATCGTACCAGCTGACACCCGCCAATGGGTAATACAGCAAATAAAGCAGTGAAGGGAGTAGAGAGAGAACCGGATCAGCAATAACTTTTTTCGAGATCCTGTAGAGAGGGTATGCCCCAACAGCTATCCATATTGACTGGAAGATGAGAAGCGGGATAAAATTTGGGTAGAATTGAAAGATTACAGCCAGCAGTATGTATATCATCTTGTTAGCCGTGATATTTCCTGGGTTCTGGATAAAAAAATAAGTTCCATTGTGTACCGCGCTGTACAAGAGTGAGGAACTGAGCCCAAGGTCGTATACATAAGCATTATAGGTCAGGAAACGTATGACTGAAAGGGTGGAGTACAATGCAGCATAGGCTGCAATCGCAATAATAATAACCATTCGTTCCCAC
>JAJYRT010000071.1 GCA_021793945.1 Thermoplasmata archaeon | reverse complement strand
GTCTCTCATTTCATTGAAGACAAGGCGATCCTTGCCGGTCTTTGACAGTCTCTCACGAAAATACCAGATTGTGTTTCGATCCGGCAGTTTCTCAGGATAGCCCAGGAAGTTCATGAATGATATCCTGTCACGGATCTCCCTTTCTATCTGTGGATCTGAAAGAGAATACCATTGCTGAAGCAGCAATATTTTCACCATAAGCACCGGATCATAATTGGGTCTTCCACCCTTCTCCGTGTCATTCTCATGCAAAGAGGAGAGGATTGGCCTGATCCTCTCGAAGTCAATGCGATCAGAAATGCCGGTTAAGGGATCGCCAAGTGCTTCGATCTCCCTGTATAGTTCGGATAATCCTGTGTGGTAAAGGTTCATGGATATTGATCATGAGGTCATGAAAAAGGGTTTCGGTGGGAGTTTTTGGAAATCCTCTACAGAATGCGGAGGGCCGGATTCGAACCGGCGAACCCCTACGGGAATGGACCCTGAATCCATCGCCTTTGACCATGCTCGACAACCTCCGCAGGAAATGTCCGTAGAGCAAAATACATTTTAATTTTTGCAGAGCCTGAACTGTGTTGCATTACTACCCATATGTCCTCTCATTTTCCCTCAACTTGTTGAAATAGAGCACTTTCAATCCCACTTCCTGGATCATGTAATCCGCTCTTTCCGCCATGATGATCTTTCCCATTACTCCCTTCAGGTTTCTGTATGCCACAATATCACCGTTCTTAGTATTTGGAATTACCAATGCATTCATGAAAAAAATAGAGATAGTGGCAAGAAAGAGCAAAGGCATCGGATCGTGGAAATTCTAACCTTGTTGGGGTCACTATTCAACACTTTATTTAGGCATTGGGGTCGTACGTCAGAATATTTGCGGATGAGATGAAATGTCATTGCATACGATTTGTGGATGAAAGTCAACAGCCATATTCCAAAGGGGGGATGCAGAGTGCCACATTACGACACGATGGGGAATGGAGCGGAGTATTCGATAGGTTTTGCAACAATCTTCAAAGCCAGAAACAATGAAAGGTTGATTCTTTCAATTTCTGGTTCTCTCCAAGTTTGCTTCCCTGTGGGCTGACTTGAGTTGCGAAATAATACGCCTGCCATAGTCTTTCATTAACGTTCTAGCTGAATCAACAGACACCATGTTTCCGGGACTCACGTAATATTTTTCTTTGTACACGAAGCCCACCTCTTCTTCTCCCACAAAAATTCCATCACCAGTGATCTTTCCCATTGCAAGGGACTTCGCGACTCCGAGAGATGGCTTGCCTAAAAGCAACCCTCCAAATGCTGCAAGACCCATTCTTCTTGGGTGAAGAATCCCGTTTCCGTCAAACACCAGAAAATCACCTGATTCATTCAGGAGTTCCGCGAGAACCGGAATCTCCCTGTAAGCGAGATATGAAGAAATATATGGAAAGGCAACCTGGAAACTGCTCGTTCTGGTTTCTGTCCTGTCCCCCTTGGAAGTAATCATCGCTCCAACCCCGGCCTCGCCGTGATAGGAAACGTCGAAAGCAGAGATGGATGAAGGCGCTACAACTGTATCGTTGCTGAGCAGACCTGCAAAACGTCTCTGTTCTTCCTGAATCTTCTTCAGTATACTGTTGGACTTAAAATCAGTGAAGACCAGAGAATCATAGTCATCGACTCTTCCGTCAGTTATCCCTATCCCGTCTTCGAGAAGCCTCCTCTTCTTCTCTTTATCGCCAGATGGGTGAGTGTACTTTCCCACTTCTCCGCCAGTTCGGATCACCCTGTAGCATGGTGTCACATCCGGATCCGGGTTGACTGACAGCATGTAACCGCAGGCTCTTGCAGCTCTAATGTCACCAAGTGCCCTCGCCAGAGAACCGTATGTGGAAACCCTCCCCCTGGGAATCTGTCTCACAAGTGAGTAGAACTCTTCGAACAGATCCAGGTGCATAAAATTGCTTGAAAACATTTGCAGGTAATCTCAAGTTAGTGGCGGGATGTAAACATTTGTGCCTTTGAGTGTGGGGCACTACTCCTTGTCCCTAGTTATTATTAGATAAACCTTCCTGTCAAGGAACTCCTTGGGGCAATCTACCTTTGCCCCTGATCCGAACTTTGTAACTTTTCGCTCAATAAATCCATAGATTCCTTTTATCGTGATCTCTGTGGTCTCCTCCACCTTTACCTTGTTCATAGTAATGCATATATACAATGTATATATATCTATCTCATGGGAAGGATCACCAGTGATGACATTCAGTACAAGCTGGAGGAGAGCAACAATCTCCTCGGAAAAACATATGCGCTGGAACATCCCAAGAAGGAAAGGGACTGGAGAACCTATGAGCAGGAGTTCGCACAGAGAATAAAGACAGCAATGAGGGATCTTGATCCCCTGGTGAATGAAGCCGTATCCGCAATACACATACTTCCGCGAGCATGACATCCGCATTCTCTCACACTGGAGCAGAGGGTCAAGCTGTTATTGATCAAACAGCTTGTTGGAGAATCCAACAGAATGTTCGCAAACATGTTTGTGATATTCTCCATGATATACGGGCATAGATATATCATACAAAACCATTGAACGCCTCTATTCAGATGATGAGGTTGCTATGGCAATATATAACCTCCATGTTCTTATATTGAAGAAAAAGGAAGTAACAAGTTCAAGGGCAACAGGTGATGGTACAGGCCATGGTCTCACGGTGAAGAAGAACTATGAATCATACGCACAGAAGCTGAAGGATCTCGCAAAGGAGAGTACAGAAAACAGAGAAGGGAAAGACAGAACTAAGAAGATGAAGGGTCATAAGAAACGGTTGTTTGCATATTCGGTAGTGTCCTAATTTATGTGTCTTAATCTCGCATAAAAAGATCATCCCAGGACCACAGGGATTCCGTCAGGTTCTCAAGCATTGCCGGTGATGTGCCTCTCCTGAATTCGTTCATGAAATTCCAGTAGAACTGAAACAGGGTGACGGCACATATGAGTCTTGTTTTCTTCTTTGAGAAGCATTTTGTTTTCCTGACTAGCCTGCCAACTCTTTCCCTGAGAATTCCGTTGAAGTTCTCCACATTCACAGTGTCTATGTCATCTTCATCCGGATGAGACTGTGTGAAAATTCCTGGATACAGTATTTTAGCTCTTGGCGGGCAGTAAGTTTATTCATGAAGCCGTA
Source organism: Thermoplasmata archaeon (assembly GCA_021793945.1). The sequence goes on along the minus strand of JAJYRT010000071.1, from coordinate 5,928 downwards.
TTATAATGTGTTATGAGTGGATCATATGTTTCAGATACAGGCAGGAGACAGCTATTGTTTCTTCCTGACATGATTGAGGATTACATTGAAGAGAACAATCCTGCAAGATTCATAGACACTTTCGTTGACAGCATTGATCTTCATGATCTGGGTTTCAAGTATTCTGTTCTTGATAATGGTGCTGGAAGACCTTCCTACGATCCACATGATCTGTTGAAGATCTATCTCTGGGGCTATTACAATGCCATACGTTCTTCAAGGAAACTTGAGGCGGAATGTAATCGCAACATTGAGGTCATGTGGCTTACCTGCAAACTCACCCCGGACTTCAAGACAATATCTGATTTCAGGAAGGATAACATTGACTGCATGAAGGGCGTGTTCTCAGCATTCAACAAACAGTGCTTGATTGATGGTCTCTTCGGAGGAAAGGCAATAGCCATAGACGGTACAAAGATAAAGGCATGGAATTCAAGGGATCGAACCTACACAAAGGATACGGTGGAAAAGCAGATCGCCGAGATGGATAAGAAGGTCGAGAAATATCTGAATGATACGGATGAGAACGATGCAAATGAGAAAGACGAACCGAAGATAACCAACATGAAGGAAAAGATAGAATCCATGAAAAAGAGGGTGAAAAAACTGAAGGGGATAAAGAAGACCATGGATTCAGGGAAGATGGATGAGGTATCCCTCACCGATCCTGAAGCAAGATTGATGAAGACAAGTAATGGCATTGATGTCTGTTTCAACGGCCAGATATCAGTAGACCAGATGAATCATCTCATTGTCGATTATGATCTGACCAACGATCCAACCGACTATGCTTCCCTTGTACCTCTCATAGAGAGTTCAAAGGAATTCCTTGGATCCAGTAAAATGGAATCCCTATCCGACAAAGGCTATTTCTCCCTGGATAATGTAAAGTCCGTGGCCGATAATGGTATTGACGCATACATTCCGGAGGCAAAACATGGAATGCCTGACAAAAAGACAGGAATACCGAAACCTGAATTCCATGAATCCAGATTCATATACAACAGCGAGAAGGACATCTGTATCTGTCCGGAGAAGAATGAGATGCACTACCTCAGGAACCAGAAAACAGTGAGAGGTGTGAAATACAGGATATATACAACAGCTGCATGTGAATCCTGTCCCGTCAGGACCGGTTGCACAGAATCCAAAAGAGGCCGCTGGATCTTGAGATGGGAACACCAGGACATCCTGGATCAACACAGAAAGAAGATGAAACTGATTGGCCATGAGAAGATGAAGAGACGTAAATCCATGGTGGAACACCCTTTCGGTACTATGAAGAGGGCTATGAATGCGGGTTACACACTGCTGAAAGGGAAGAAGAAGGTGAGGGGAGAATTCGGCATCATTGCACTTACGTACGAGGATTTCCAAAAACTCCCACCGAAACCTCTTTTCATGGCCTCATGATCAAATGCCATGAATCTGCTGCAGTCCAGTTTCCCTGAATGGTACAAAGAAATTGAATCCCTCGGTGATCCCTTAACCGGCATTTCTGATCGCATTGACTTCGAGAGGATCAGGCCAATCCTCTCCTCTTTGCATGAGAATGACACGGAGACCATATATACGATGCTGTCAAGGGGCACAGAATTCATTGACAGCATAGATGCGCTGACAGAGAGGAAGATGGTCGCCATGAGATCAAGGGCAGTAAAACCCTCCCAGATCATCACCGTGGAAGATCGCATGAATGAACTCAGGAATGTTCAGAAGGAGAGGCGAGAGAGAAGCGGCACTGGTGCAAAGATAAATAAAATGGATGCCATCACATGAATGTCACAGAACTTTTTTCATAGAAGTATCTTGACTACAGGGGTCTTGAAGGCATGGCAAGATCACTGAAGAAGATGCACATAATACCGGAGTATGGCGATTACACAACCATATGGTGCCGCATTCATGATCTGAAGCCTGGCCTGGGCATAGCAGGTCTCGAATATGCCGAGGTTGGTACAGACGGTACAGGGTTGAAGACAAACAACGCAGGATCTTACAGGATAACGAAGTATGGCGATCCGGATGCAGGGAAAAGAAAGCACCTTGTCATAATAATAACGGCGGATGTCAGGACAAAGAAGATAATCGGGATAGAATCTCACGTTGAGGGTACCGGCCCATCGGAACCTGAAACTGCATCCGGACACATGAAGGACGCAATCCTTCATGGGATCAGTGTCGGGAAATTCTACGGCGATGGTGCATTCGACGTGAATGATCTCTTCACGCTGTTGCACGTCACGGGTACAGATCCGGTAATCAAGATCAGGAAGAACGCCTCGACAGAAAGGTGCAGGGGATCGAAATACAGGCGCAGGGCAGTAAGGGAATACCGGGAGAAGGGATACAAGCAGTGGGCTGAGGACAATGATTATGGCATGAGGTAGCCCGGTACTGAAGGCATATTTTCCGCTGTCAAGAGGAAGTTCGGCGAGAACTGTGTCTGCAGATCCTCCGGAGGCATAGAAGCTGAAGGGCATCAGAGGTTCTGGGCATACGATTACATAAACCAGAGGGCGAAAAGTGAGGTGAAATCGCTGCCAAGACCTTAATCCGGGGAAATTCAGGGAGCAACCATCCAGCAGGGGGAATCTTAGGGGATTTGTTCAACACAGCAGTGCATTGAGGACTTTTTAATATATGATGTCGATTCAGAAGGCGTAATGTTTGAGGACCGGTTCTATAAACTTGGAAAATGGGTAGTTAGGCACAAGTACGCCGTTGTCGTGGCATGGGTGATACTCCTCGTGGTAATGGCCCCGTTTGCCTTGGACTTTTTTGGGAATGTTAACTACAATTTCGGGAACAATATTGTTCCTTCAAACTCTCAATCCAATGAGTCAGCAACCATAATGCAGGAACAGTTTTCAAGCGGACGTGGCAGCAATCTCTCGGAACTTGTAATTGTAGTATCCGGCGTAAACCTCAACAATTCGGCCAACCAGGCCATGATGCTAAGTATGCAGGACAGCATCCAGAAATTCTATTCTGGAACTGGATATGGTTTTGAAGGATTCCAGAGCATTTATACGACCGAAAAGCAGATTCTCCTTAGCTACGCCCAGAACATTAAACCTCTTTTGAATGGAACTTCTGCGCTCCTGAATGAGACTAATCAGAACTTATTCGACCAGCTCATTCCAGCTGTAAGTGCCAGTGCGTCTATCGAGTTCGGTCTTCCTTCCACATATTTATATGCGTTTTCTCAGGTTCTCAAATCTTCTCACAATCTCAGCAAGGCTGAGACTGCAGGTTTCCAGAATGCATCTTACGCTGCAAGCAAGGACAAGACCTATTCACAGCTTTCGCTGTCGTACGTGCAGAATTTCTCAAATAAATTCTCCGCAATGATAACACTGAGTAACGCCCCACATGCGGTTTCCATCATGAATATCGCCATCAATGCTACCATAGACTCCTCCTGGATAGGCATTCCTTATTCGGTGAACTCTGAGTTTGCCTTTTTCCTCACCTCACTTAACGCGAACGAAAGTCTCCAAGAATTCCAGACTCCTTCATTCCAGCAGTCGTTCAACGACAGATATTCAATTGGATATACTGCCGCGCAGCTTGCCACAAATGCAACCGTTTCGCAGTTGCTGAGTACGGGCCTCAACATATCGGCATATTCCTTCGCATATACTGCCTTTAACATGACTCAGGTAAATTCCCCCCAGCAGCTGAATTCCACGACCGCCCTGCTGGCCTCATACGGTGTCATGTCCACTCTGCGCGATAACCCCATAGTCACCTACAATTCTGCATACCTGTCTCCGTTTCTCTCCCTTCTATACGGATGGAAGAATCCTGCGGGGCTTGTTTCATATGTCCTCAACAACACTGGCCTCAATACCCTCCCTATTCTGCCAACTTCTTATGTGCTTCACCAATTTGTGGGCTATACATTTGATTCACAGATAATAGTAGCCATCTTCAGCAAAAATTTTGCCTACTCCATGGTTAAGCAGACAGGAAATATTCTCGGCGACAGTCTGGCAAACGTAAGCGGCAGCCACTATTACCTTGCTGGTAACAGTGCATTCTCTAGCCAGCTAAGCAATGAGGTTGTTGGTGGCCTCATAACAGCTCTTGTGGTGGGAATTTCACTTTCGATTCTGATTGTCGGGCTCTTCTTCAGGTCTCCTATTTCCGCAGTAATGCCCTTCGCCTTCTTCATGATGTCCGCCATAATTGGAATGGGAGTGAATGGATTGCTGTACCGTTACGTCCTCAATTCTTCAGTGTCCTTCATCACGCCAACCCTCCTGCTGATTCTTCTCCTGGGACTTACCTCAGACTATGTGGTATACATAATGGCCAGGTATAGAAGGGAGCTCGCAAAGGGAAACCCTGATGCAGTGGCCGAGTCCGCCAAATGGGCGGGGCATGCAGTGTTCACGTCCGGAATCACGGTAACGCTGTCCTATTTCGTTCTCTGGGTTTCCAATGTCCCCCTGTTCAACGATGCTGGTTTAACTAATGCAATAGGGATCTCTGTTACAGTCCTTCTCGCAATCACCTTGCTTACAGCACTCATGGCCATTACAAGGAGCCGCTTGTTCTGGCCAACACACCCCGAGAAATACAAGAAAGCAACTCTTGAAGACCGCATGCATTCAGTTGCTGTCAGGGTGGTTCGCAACAAGAGAAAAATTATCGCTGCCCTCATACTGATCTCATTCGCTGGTACATTCCTGTACGCGGTCACGCCGACCAACATGGACATTTACAATCTCCTGCCTGCAAGCAGCGGGATTGCAGCAATAGGGGCTGTTAATGAAACATTCCATGGTGACTTCTTCGACAGAGGATATGTAGTCCTGGTGATGGATTCACCCGTGATGGTCAATAAGTCAGGCAACTACACATACAATACCGCAGAGCTCGCCACGATAACGTCAGTTGAACAGAAAATCGCATCGGATAAGAATTTCTCTGAGGTGTATGGCCCCACGTTCCCATACGGAACCTATGTCAACGTTTCATCATTGCCTGCCTCCCAGAAGGCCACCTACGAGAGCAAGATAAACAGTTACCTCGGAAAGAACACAAGCTATGTCGTGATATATTTCCAGAGTGCTTCTCTTGCATACCTGCCATCAACTTCCAAGCAGGTGCAGAACCTCAAGCCGTTGATCCAGTCGGTTGACAATGGCAACAGTTTCAAGTTCTACGTGGGAGGCCTGACACAGGCTTTCAATGATGTTTATTCTGCGGCGGTCAGTGCCTTTGATGGGATGATCCCGATACTGGCACTTTCAATATTCGTAATACTACTTCTGCAACTTGGTTCCGTCTTTACCCCATTGAGGCTAATCTTCATGGTGATGGCTGCCGTGGCGGTATCACTAGCCATGACGTTTGTGCTCTTCTTCTATGTAATGCACTTCCAGTTGATAGTGTTCCTGCCTATGTTCGTGTTTGTGACGTTGCTTGCAGTGGGACTGGATTATGATATTTTCATGATCACAAGAGTCAGGGAAGAAATATCCAAGGGAGAAAACACTGAACAGGCCTTGATCAGGAGCATCTCGGAGAGCGGCGGAGTAATAATCACTCTTGGGGCAATCCTTTTTGTAACGTTCAGCGCACTTGCGTTCGGCGGCATACCGATTCTTCAGGAGATAGGTATTGGTCTGGCATTGGGAGTCCTCTTCGACACTTTCGTTAGCTGGCTCTTCTTTGTGCCCGTTGTCATGCTCTACATAAAGAAATACAACTGGTGGCCCAGCAAATTGCCTGGAGATTAGTCCAAGAGCCGAGATTCTTGGATACCGAGTGATGATTAAACGAGCTCGATACTTTTAATCCTGCTTCTCTTGAATGTCCTCACTGCATTCCTGAGGTGGCAGTATGCAGTGATGTATTTTCTCTTTCTTTCCCTGA
>JAJYRT010000070.1 GCA_021793945.1 Thermoplasmata archaeon | reverse complement strand
TCGACAAGGGAATAACCGGATACGCTAAGGGTAAGGCCACTTACTGCGAAATGCCTCTTGGAGACATAGCGGCAAAGTATGGAAAGAATGCCCTGATGAAGAATACCGTGGCAATAGGTGCCATGGCCGCCGCCGTTGGACTGGATTTCGATATACTGTCCGGAGTGATAGCGGAACAGTTCGGGAAGAAGGGCGATGTTGCAGACCAGAATGTGAAGGCGGCAAGGGAGGGGTATGATTATTACGTATCCAACTTCAAGAAGCTCGAGAAGAATATACAGTATGGCAAGGCAAAGAGGTACATGATGGCTGGGGGTGAAGCTGTTGGGCTTGGCGCAGTGAGCGGTGGCCTGAAGATGTACGTTGGTTACCCTATGACGCCTGCTTCGTCCGTGCTGCACTATCTTGCATCCCATGCTGAGCAGTTTGGGATATTCGTCAAGGTTTCCGAAGATGAGATATCAGCGATAAACATGGCAATAGGCGCGAACTACGCCGGTGTCAGGGCCATGACCGGTTCTTCGGGCGGAGGTTTCGCACTTATGACTGAAGCACTGGGGATGTCCGGCATGGTTGAAGTGCCCCTTGTGGTTTACGAGGCGCAGAGATCCGGCCCTTCAACAGGATTGCCAACCAAGACCGAGCAGGGAGACCTGATGCAGGTGATCGGCGCATCGCAGGGAGACTACCCGAAGGTTGTTTTTGCTCCGAGAAACGTGGAAGAGGCATTCTACATGACAAGAGAGGCACTGAACCTGGCAGAAAAGCTGCAGATGCCTGTAATAGTCATGTCGGACCTTTACCTGGCTGAACACTATGAATCTGCCGAGAACCTGGACCTGAATTTCAAGATAGAGAGGGGGCAGTTTGCAAAGGACAATGATCCCGATTACAAGAGGTATGAATACACAACAAGCGGAGTATCACAAAGGGCGCTTCCCGGGCAGGCAGGGTTGATGCACAATGAGGATTCTGATGAACACAACGAATATGGAGCTGTTGTGAGCGACGCCGATACGGATCCAACACTCAGGCGCCTTTCAATGGAGAAAAGGATGAAGAAGATCAAACTCTATCTTCAGGAGATGCCCCCTACTGACACTTACAGATACAATGACGCCGAGTATGCAATTGTGCAGTGGGGATCAACACAGGGCGTTGTTGAGGAAGCTGTTGACATCCTTAGAGAAAAGGGCATCAAAGCTGGCGCAGTTGAGATAAACAGGGTTTACCCGCTGAACCCGGACATGGGAAAACTGCTATCGGGAAAGAAGAAGATAATAGTGGTAGAAAACAATTATTCAGGGCAGATAAACAGGTTCCTCAGGTCTGAGTTTCTTGTCAGGACAGAACTTGTTACAAAATACGATGGGGAAAGCTTCTACCCCGGAGCTCTTGCAGAGGAGCTGGAAGCAGTCATAAGGAGGAATTGAAATGGTTACAGTGGCAGATTATAAGGGTAAGGTAAAGCCGGACTGGTGTCCGGGATGCGGGAATTTTGCGCAACTTTCCGCAATAGGTGGTGCGCTGACAGAACTTGGCATTGAACCGAAGGATTCCGTCGTGGTTTCGGGCATAGGCTGCTCGAGCAACATGCCTGAATTCATAAACGTGTACGGATTCCACGGGCTTCATGGCAGGCTTTTGCCCGTAGCTGAAGCAATAAAGTGGGCAAATGACAAACTTACGGTCATAGGGTACGGCGGCGATGGAGACGGGTTCTTTGAGGGTACGCAGCATTTCTACCACACTTCAAAGAGGAACGTGAACATAACATACATAGTATCGGACAACCAGATCTTCGGCCTGACCACCGGCCAAGCGTCGCCCACAACAGAAATGGGAATGGTTACAAAGACAACGCCAAAGGGAAACATTGAGAAGCCGCTTAATCCGCTGGATTTTGCCCTGACTGCGGGCGCAACCTTTGTGGCAAGGGCATTCTCTGGGGATGCCAAGCACCTGAAGGAAGTGATAAAGGCAGGGATACAGCATCGCGGATTCTCATTCATTGATGTTTTCAGCCCATGCGTGACCTATAACAAGCTCAACACATACGACTTCTTCAGGAAGAGGGTCTATCATCTTGAGGGCAATGACAGGAAGGATATAATGCAGGCATACCGCATTGCACAGGAATGGGGAGACAGGATTCCAATCGGCATACTGTACGAGAACAATGAGAAGACCTATGAGGATTATGATCCGATCCTGTCAAGGGGACCGCTGGTAAACAGCCCAGTGCACAAACTGGTGGAAGATGATCTGGAAGAGTTTGCTTGAATGTTTAAAAATGCTCATTTTGAGCTATAAATCTACTTTTAAATTTGAACGAGGCTATTCTTATTTTATATATTATTTGGAGATGCCTTAATAACTAGGCTGTTAAAAAGAATTAAATAATATATTTAGCTTTGGTAGATATATGGAGCTAAGGTATTACATCGTTCGCAGGCTTCTGGTTTTAATACCGACAATTCTTGGATTGACTTTGCTCATTTTTATTCTGATGAGAAGTTTGCCCACAACTTATTTAATAGCACCTTACACGGCTGGTGCTAAAACTCCGGAGGCTAAGGCACTTGATACAGCCAATGCCATCAAATTATTGGGGCTGAATTACCCGGTGCCAGTTCAGTATTTAGATTATTTAAGCAATCTGTTACATGGTAACTGGGGATACATGGCTGCAGGAGGTGGGTACACAGGATCAGTTCTTTCACTTATCGCCCTGTATCTTCCAAATACAGCTCAGTTGGCAGTAGGTGCAACCGTGCTTTCTATTATTATAGCTATTCCTCTCGGCACTTACATCGGGGCTAGACCTAATTCAGTGGCCGATCAGAGCGGAAGAATTTTTTCTCTATTTGGTTATGCCATGCCTGCTTTCTGGCTTGCTCTGCTGCTTCAAATTATATTTGGAGCTAAAACAGTTGGTGGAGCCCCGTGGCAGATATTCCCCCTTACGGGGGTTTATCCTGAAGCTGTGCTAATTCATACCCCGGTATGGATGGCAAATGGCACATCATACCCAACACACATATTCATACTTGATGCACTTCTAAACGGTGACCCGTCGGCTGCTTGGGGAGGATTCATGCACATAGTATTACCTGTACTTGCGCTGACTTACGGAATACTCGCTGGGATATTGAGGTTTATAAGGGCTGGAATGGTTGACTCTGCTAATCAGGAGTATGTTAAGACCGCCAGAGCAAAGGGTGTGAACGAGAATCAGGTAATAAAGAGGCATGTGCGCAGAAATGCACTTATTCCCACCATAACCGTGATGGGCCTTCTATTCGCTGGCCTGCTTGGAGGCGTTGTACTAATAGAGAAGGTATTTGCCTATCCTGGCATAGGACTACTGACTGTGAATTCAGCACTCCCGACACTCCAGATATATGGAATTGCCGGTACGACACTCATATTCGGTTTGCTGCTTGTGTCTGCTAATCTTATAGTTGATATTGTGTATGCGTTTGTTGACCCTAGAATAAGATACTGAGGTATGAACATGGATGCTAATGTGTTTGCTGCTAAAGGTGGAGAAAAAAGGAGATACCCTGGACTGGAAAATTTAAAGACAACGTTGAAGCTCTTAGTGAAAACCAGAATAGCTTTTGTTGGAATGATTATCACGATAATTTATTTCCTGATTGCTTTGCTTGATGCGCTTTATCCGCAATATCTCGGGGTTACGAATTTATCCAGCATGCTGGCGTTCCTGCATGGCCAGACTCCCTCTGCCTCAGCACAACCAATTGCGCCAACTACAGTAGGTGGTTGGTATTACTGGCTGGGAACTACAGAATACAACATTCCGATATTACCCTCCATACTGGCATCCCTGAAATATGATCTGGGTTCTTCTCTCCTGATAGTTGCACTGGGAGCAGTAACCGGGGTAGTTATTGGAACAATTGCCGGGTATTATGGGGGATTGCTGGACGAAATTGTAATGAGAATTACAGATATATTCTTCAGCATACCGTTCCTGGTTTTTGCCATTGCAATGGCTGTGATCCTAACCAGAGTCATACCTTCCGGAAGTTCTACTGATGTGATAATTGCCCTGACTATTATATGGTGGCCAATTTATGCAAGATTAAGCAGAGGAAATGCCCTGACTATCAAATCACTTAAATTTGTGGAGGCAGCGACAGCGTCTGGATCATCTAGAATCAGGAATGTCTTTGTCCACGTAATGCCAAACGTTCTATCCGCTGTTTTCGTTCAGTTTTCACTGGATCTTGGATCAATAGTGCAGATATTTGCGGGACTTGACTTTATAGGTTTTCATATTGGAGGGGTGTTTTTTCCGGAACTGGGCAACCTTTTAAACATAGGCCAGCCATACCTTGCTGAGCCTTATCTTAACCTCGCAACTGGCCAGGTACTATCTAGCACAATCTGGTGGCCGATTGTCATGCCAGGCATATTCCTGCTCATTTTCACTGTCGCAATAAACCTGATGGGAGATGGCCTCAGAGACGTTCTCGATCCAAAATTAAGAAGGTAATATAAATGCTCGTTGAAGATAAACTAGTTGAAAATGAAGAATCCGTTTACTTACGGGTTGAAAACCTCAGCACCAAATTCTTCACCTCGAAGGGTATAGTGAAAGCTATAGACAACCTTTCTTTTGAGATCAGGAAGGGTGAGATTTTTGGACTTGTGGGGGAAAGTGGATGTGGTAAAAGTGTTACAGCCCTTTCAGTAATGGACCTGATACAGGACCCTCCCGGAAGGATTACCCACGGAAAAATATATGTTGATGATTTTAACATAATAGGCGATCTGAATAAGCTGGCCAAAATAGATATCAGGAGCGAAACAGACGTAAGAATAAAAAGAAACAAGAGGATGATAAAAAGACACAACGAAATTATCTCCAAAATAAGAGGGGATAAGATTGCAATGATATTTCAAGAACCATTTCTTGCCATGAACCCTGTCATACGAATCGGTGAACAGATCGGCGAATCTATTTTGATACACAACAGAATCGATATTGCAAATTCGATCATAAGAAGAGAAAACATCGATCGTGAAAAAAGTGACTCATTCATGGATTATCTTGAAACGATAAAGGGGACCGATAAAGCCCTGAAAGAAATAAATACCTGGACTAGGGAATATGGAGTTCCTGATGCAGAGTTGAAAATATTAGAACTTTCAAAGAGCACAATGAGTATCAATGATAAAAAGGAGAAAATGTATGAACTCCTTCTTGCAGAAAAAAAGGGGGTTAATCTTCAGGCTGTTTTTGAGGAAAGGGAATATTTCAAGGATCGAGAAAAACTACTTGACCTTAACATGGAAATGACAAGGTATGAAGAAAAGAACGATGAAGTAAATGCAAGCAGAATAGGAAATGAGATTAAAGAGATAAGAAAGGGAATGACTGGGAGGACTATTTCCTTCAGGCTTAAACAGATATTGATGAAGAAACAATATGAAAGACCTTTCTTGCATGAGGCAAGAAGAAGAACCTTGGAGTTACTCAAACTGGTTAACATAGCCGGGGCAGAAAGAGTTATAGATTCCTATCCTCACGAGATGAGCGGTGGAATGCTTCAAAGGGCCATGATTGCAATGGCACTGGCTTCAAACCCGAAGATGTTAATAGCCGATGAACCCACTACAGCCCTTGATGTGACTACACAAGCGCAGATCCTGGAATTAATTAAGAATCTCAATACCGTTACAGACAGTGCGGTACTTTTCATAACCCATGACCTTGCCGTGATTGCTGAAATGTGCCAGAGGGTTGGGGTCATGTATGCAGGGAATCTGGTTGAATCTGCCCCAGTCGAGACAATTTTTTCCAACATGAAGCACCCATACACAATTGGATTGATGGCTTCTGTACCGAGGGCGGATAAGAAGAGGGATAGGACCCTGAAACTTGAGTCGATCCCTGGAACCGTTCCGAACTTGATATCACCACCAACAGGCTGCAGGTTCCATCCAAGGTGTAAGTTCAAGATGGATATTTGCTCGGAAAAGAAGCCAAAACTTGTAGAAATTGAAAAAGATCACAAGGTAGCCTGTTTTCTTTATTCAAACGAAGTGGAGGAAAATTAATTATGGAAAGCGATAAAAATCAGAAAGATATCGTTCTCTTTGTCACAAACGTGAAGAAGTACTTCCCAATTACATCCGGCTTCAGAAATAAGGGAGTTGTAAAGGCAGTAGATGGTGTAACTTTCTGGGTCAGAGAGGGGGAGACGCTTGGAATTGTCGGAGAGACTGGATGCGGAAAAACGACCCTTGGAAGAACAATATTGAGACTCATAGATCCAACTGAAGGTGAAATATATTATGATGTTCCAGGTGAAGAAATGGAAAACATAATTAAGCTTGAAACAGAACTGCAGGAAATAAGAGACAGGAAAAATGAGAACCAAAATGATACAGAAGCGGAAACCGTATTGAAAGAGTTGATTCCTCTCAGGAAGAAATATTCCCTGTCAAAAAAGTCAAATAGAGAAATAATCGAGAAAAGAAAAATCATGCAACCCGTATTTCAGGACCCGTTCAGTTCACTCGATCCAAGAAAACTCGTCAAGGACATAATCGCTGAGCCAATGAAATTACTTACGGACATGAGCAATGAGGAAATAGAGAAGAGAACTGCTGAACTTCTCAGTGAGATAGGACTGAATGAGGATCATATGTACAGGTTCCCCCATGAATTCAGTGGGGGCCAAAGACAGAGAATTGGACTCGCAAGAGCTATTTCAATCGAACCAAAACTCCTGGTGCTGGATGAACCAACTTCTGCACTTGATGTATCAGTCCAGGCCCAGATATTGAATATACTCAAGGATGTCCAGGAAAGGAGAGGCATCACTTATCTATTTATTTCTCATCACTTGAGTGTGATCAGGATGATGTCGGACAGAGTTGCGGTTATGTATCTGGGGAAAATTGTTGAACTAGCCGAAACGGATCGCCTATTCACAGATATGCTCCACCCTTACACCAAGGCACTTCTCTCTGCAATACCCGTGCCTGATCCTAAGACCAAGGTTGAAAGAGTTGTGCTGGAAGGCGAAATACCAAGTCCTTCTGATCCTCCTAAAGGATGCCATTTTCACCCCAGATGCCCTGTCGCATTACCTGTATGTGGGTGGTCACCCAGGGACATGAGTGTTCCCCTGCAGACCATGTTCGATCAATTCAGGAACCCTGAGCTAGCCATCTTGCCAGAAGTGAACGAAATAGTTGTTGACGAAGATGGAAATTCTGTCGAGATTAGCTTTGTGTCCGCATTCAAATCAAATGATGAAATGGTAGATCTAATAAATAAAGTCATAGAAAAGGAGCGTTCTTTGCCAAACGGCGTGAGATTTAAAGCCATAAAGGAGATAATTCCAAATTCAACTAGAGATGGATTCACAATAAAACTAATTGATCCAAAAGTTCCACAACTGAGAGAGATCAGACCGGGACATTTTGCATCGTGCCTTCTATATGATGCCCCCGAAAGCAGCTCTCAACCGGAGTTTGCAGATGTCAGTAGACAAGCCGCCTATTCGCGATAAGAGAGATGCTTATAAGGAGGTATCTGCAAGGGATCTGAGCAGGAAAGAACTCCTATCCTATATTTTCGGAGACTTTGTGAAAGCGTTTTACATTGTTGGCTGTATCTTTTTAGATGGCCTGATAATTGGCCAAGCCTACAGCTATGTGCCAGGTTTCTTTTCTGCGAACAATGCTATAGAACATTATTTTCCAAACTCTGGCATACTGCTCATTTATACTGTTTTGGTAATTCTATTCTCAGAGAGCTTAGCACTATTTTACGAAATAAACTATTACAAGAAGAGATGGTCATCGTAATACCTCTCAAATTCAGTTTGGATTGAATGACAATATTGGTATATTTCACGTTATTTGAAATATGTTTTAATTCATGAACACGAATGGTTTCTTTCTCCACATCCTCAGCTACGATAACATGGCAGGCGCTCTCTCCTTCGCCTTGAGTCAATTTCACTATTCTCCTCTTTTAGAAGACAGACAAAATTCTGCAGGGCATTCACCTGGCTTATTTTCCATCTGTAGTAGCAAAATAATTGGACCAGATTTTGTGGAATGAATGATAAGGTCTTCTCCTGAAGATCTGGGTTAAATTACGATTAGTAAATGGATATGAGAATTGGACTTAAGGTAGAACAAAAGTGGAGGCCGTCATAACCGGACGCAAATAAAAAAAATTACATTGGTTAATAAATAAAAAAAATAAAAATATTTTTAAGTTTAGCTCATCTGCAGATAGTTATACAGAAATCCTGTTGGACCAAGCATCACGTTTGTCTGATACTGTGCAACTAAATGCTGGTTCACTGAAGGAGCTGTCAACACAAAGGCATTCTGCTGTTCAATGTCAATTGCAAATGACATGTTCACAAATTCGTAGTCCATCTTCACGAAGTATTTCTGTGCTAATGCAGGATTGGATGTTGCGTTTATGTACAATTCGCTCATTTGTTTCATGATGTGTGCTTCCGTAGTATTGTGGGATGGGTTGGTGGTGTTTTCAAACCATGCATATGTGAGTGAATTGGCGCCCATGTATAGCGACCCGTTTACTGGGTTTGCCATTGGCAGCATGTAGTCAGACGGGTACGGATAATCTGGAGACCATCCACCCCAGTTAATTGCCATTGGATTCTGGCCCTGTATAGCAAATGTCACATACAGTTGAGTGTACGTTACAGTCACCAGGTCTAGCTTTACGCCAAGATATTGCGAGAGAGCTGCCCCCCAAACCGCTGCCATTCCTGCATCGACTGGATCGCCTATGGGTATCATGAACGGCACCACAAGTTGCGAACCTTTGTAAAGGGTCGGTCCGGTTCCACCAGATCGTGTCAAACTAAGATTGGTCATACCTACTGATGTATTGACGAATTTATCCCATGTATTGATTGCTTTGGCTGGGTCATAGCTAGGATAGTTTCCTTTTGTGGCATTCTTTATCTGTTGCAGTGTAGGCGCGAAAGCCATGCCCTTTGGAAGCATTCCCTGGAATGGGATGCCGAAAGGTTCGTGGTAGGTATTATTCCCTACCTGTACGCCTAGATAGTTGCTCAGGT
>JAJYRT010000069.1 GCA_021793945.1 Thermoplasmata archaeon | reverse complement strand
GTTGTTGCTTACGGCATCCCTGACAGGGGGCTTGGCTGTATAGACATTAACCCTGATATTAAAGGTACTGTAAATAGACTCGTTGAGAGGATGAAACTGCAATGACTGAAATCAAGATAGAATCGACTAGGGAGAACGTGCTGCTGAAAAGGAAAGAGATACGATACAGAATCATTTATACCGGCAGCGGGTCACCAAGCAGGGAATCTGTGAGGGACCTCATAGCCAAGAACACAGGATCGAAGAAGGATCTTGTGATAGTAGATACTTTGAAGCAGGAGGCCGGCAAGAGGGAACTCATAGGCTATTCCAAGATTTACCAGAACACGGAAAGCGCGATGCTGTATGAACCTGACTACGAACTTATCAGGAACGGCCTTAAACAGAAAGTGGCAAGTGAATAAAATGATGAAGAGAGAATTATACCAAGTTGAAGGAGAAAAACTCACAAGACTCAGAAGGTTTTGCCCGAGATGTGGCCCCGGTACGTTTCTCGCTGAACACGAGAACAGGCTGACCTGCGGGAAGTGCGGATACACCGAATTCAAGAAAAAATAGTTATTTTTTGAGATAATTTATTATCATTTCAAGAATCATTATACATGGAAAGAAGGGGCACCTCTGTTCTGCCGCTGCATTATGGGCATCCGCCGGAATATCTTTTCAAGAGGATGGTGGAGCTTGGCGGTACCCTCTGTGACATAATAGTCCAGGAGTATGGAGTGGATACTCTTCTGGAGAAGCTGTCCGACCCATTCTGGTTCCACTCATTCTCCCTGGTAACAGGATTTGACTGGAATTCCAGCGGAACTACTACCGCAACCCTCGCAGCCATCAAGGAATATTATGGGAAACACGATGGCGCAATTCGTGTTATTGGTGGCAAGGGCGAGCGCATGGGAAGGACATCGGAAGAGGCGGAGAAGCTTGCCGGAAGTGGTTATATATCGGAAAGTAAGGTGCCGGGCATACTCAGTAAAGCCAAGAACATAGCCAGGATAGATAACAACCTTCTGCAGGATGGATACGACCTATACCTTCAGTTCATAGTCATTGATAGTTCCGGAAAATGGGCGGTCATACAGCAGGGGATGGATCAGGGGATCAGGATGGCAAGGAGATATCACTGGATCTGGTCCAGCCGCCAGGAGCTGATAAACGACGCTCGCAACGGAGTGTCATCATTCGACTATCGTCCCGAGTCGCTTGATCTTTCCACCAGGCTTAGCGAGCGTAACAGGAACTCAATCGTTGAGCTTGCAGGTGAAGACCCGGATGCACTCAGAAGGAGAGGGGCGCAGGGTGGGCAGCGCACACTTGACCTGTTTTCAGGCGAGGCTCGGGAGCTCAGGCTTGATCACAGTGTGGACTGGAAGAAGCTGAGAATGATATACGAATACAGCCCGTCAGATTTCATGGAGCTGATGAACATCAATGGAGTGGGCAAATCCACGATCAGGGCGCTCTCTTACCTTGCCGAGGTTGTCCATGGGGAACGACCCTCGTTCCAGGATCCTGTGAAATATTCCTTTGCCCTCGGGGGCAAGGATGGCATCCCAAAACCAGTCAATGTGCACGATTACGATATCGCCATTGAATTCTACAGGGATGCGCTTGGCAGGATTGGAGCTGGAGACAGAAACGTCCAGGCATTGATCAGGAATCTCTCGCGAATGAGTTACCTCAGGTCCGGGCAGGGATAGCAACATGTTCATAGCCCACTGAATCCGTCGAACCTGGCAGCGTTTCATGAATCTACGGCTTTGAATATACAGCGGAAATTTAGGGGTAATTTAGTTGAAAAACCACATTTTATGTGCCGAATCACCACCTTATTCAATATCCGTCTAAGATCTAAAACCCGGAATGCTATATTTTCAAGGACACTCAGATCACACTGTAGGAGGTGTCTGAATAAGAAATAAGGTCCATCACACTTAATTGGGCAATTTAGGATGCGTTCAGAGCCTTGAACATTACATCTACTGTAGAAGGGCTTTCTCTCATTGCTCTTTCCTCGCCCTTCATCTTGAATTTTCTAAAACTCCATCGGTCACTTTCTGTATTTCTCAAGGGAGTTACCTGAACCGTATCTCTGGAAGTATTCCAATGTGATTCCATAATCTCTTTTCAACCTTGGGTCAATAACGTGGGGCAGATAGTAAACCCTTGTTATGATAAGAACCATGAACATGCTTGGCAGGCTAATTATCAATGTATTTCGCAGACTGAGAGCCGAATTAATATAGGTTTGGGTGACCAGGAACACATACAACGGAATAAAGATGATTAAGTAGAACCTTGACACTCTCTTGATTTCCTCCCTAGTCATCTTTAAAGCTCTCATCCCCTTCTCAATCTTGAAAAATAAGACTAGAAGCAAGAGAACTAACAGAATTGCAATGATAATTTCGTCAGAACTCATTATGATCACCCGTAGCCAAAGAACGCAGTCCATGAAGGAGGGGCGTTGAAGTAAACCCGTGTGTTTTCACTGTATGGCGAAGGCTCTCTGTTTACTAGACTTTGAGCAAGCGCTAAGCCACTTCTGTCTGAAATTATTAAGTCCCTGAAGATCAAGTTCATATTCAGCTGTGTAAGGTTCCTGTTGATGTCAGGGGGATGGTTCACATTGCTGAAATACAGGTCTATGATTGCTGAATCTAGTTTATACGGGGTGGATTGGCCATCGGTTTGACCTTCAGAGACAAAGAGACTCCAGGTTGCATTGTTCATGCAGTACACGCTGTTCATACTCGCGATACTCATGTTAGTAGCTGGGTGTTGGCTAACTTGTGCCTGACAAGAACTCTCGACTGCCATAGAGAACCTTATGGCTGCGATCGAAACCGTCACCACTCTGTAAAAAGAAATTATGGGCAATTTTCCAAAACCCTTTTTTTGGCCCATGAAATATAAATTTGGAATTCGTATATACACTTATTGAAATCTTAGGTCTTGCTCCGGGCGGACCAAATTCTACAGATTTTAGGTCAACGTGGGCAATTTTAGATTCAAAATGGAGATTAGTCTCAATGCCTGATTCTACATATGGAGTATATCGATCGTGAGATTTGTTTGATATTATGAGTTAGTCAGTGCGTTTCATACTCTCAAGACCCCCCTCTAGAGTTCGATCTCAGTCTCAGGACGAATGGACTTCTCCGGATGACAAACGCACTTTGGGAAAACCTTTCCGGTTACCAGCGTTTTGCCTGGCACGTTCACCTGACACCATTTGAATGTTTAGTTCGCTTTGCCTTGCACCGGAAAAGTTGGCAATCATGTCTATGATTTTGCGTAGCTCAATGTCAACAATGGGTTTCTACAAAACGGTTAAATACCGTATTAAACTAAAAGAAGGATTTAACACATGGAAGAGGCGCATGAGTTATCCTATAGAGTCGAGGAAGAGTTACCTTTTCTGGATCCGGTAATAGCAAAATGGTTCAACAACAATTATACCGGCCTCACAGAGCCTCAGAAAAAGGCTATTCCGCTTATCCATAGAAAAATGAATGTGCTTGTATCCAGCCCAACGGGAACCGGTAAAACCATGACGGGGTTCCTGTCAATCCTCAATGAACTCTTCCTGATGTCGAGAGGGGGAACGCTTGAGGATAAGATTTACTGTCTTTATATTAGCCCTCTAAAGGCGCTCGCCAATGATATCGACAAGAACCTGAAGAAACCTCTGGCGGAGATTGCCGATATATCAAAGGAAAGCAATTTCAGTTTCCCCCAGATTCGCGTATCAGTCAGATCCGGAGACACTCCACAGGCGGAGAGGCAGAAAATGCTTAGGAAGCCGCCTCACATCCTCATAACTACCCCTGAATCTTTTTCTCTGGCGCTGTCCGCTCCAAAATTCAGGGAAAAATTCAGGGATCTCAAGTATGTGATAGTCGATGAAATCCATGAGGTTTCCGCCACGAAAAGGGGTACTCTGCTTTCGTTGAACCTGGAAAGGCTGGAGGGTATCGCTGGACACTTCGTCAGGATAGGTCTGTCGGCCACCCAGGCTCCGCTGGATGTCATCGGGCAGTATCTGTGCGGGTTTGAGTCCGGAAAACCCAGAAATTTTGAGATCGTTGACGTGGACACAAAGAAGTTTCTGGATCTCAGCACAATCACGCCGGTGAAGGATCTCAGCAGGGCTAACTATGAAGTCGCCAACGACAAGATGTATGACGTTCTTGCAGGCTTGATCTCCGAGCACACTACAACGCTTGTTTTCACCAACACACGTAGCGGCACCGAGCATGTTGCCATGCGGCTCAAGGCCAGGGGAATAGAGAGCATCGAAGCTCATCACTCCTCACTTGGCAAGGAAACGAGGCTTGATGTTGAAAACAAACTGAAGAACGGTGAGTTGAAGTGTGTGATCACATCCACCTCACTGGAACTTGGGATTGACATAGGAAACATAGACCTGGTTGTCCAAATCGGTAGTCCAAAGTCCGTCTCAAAGGGTCTTCAGCGCATTGGCCGTTCTGGGCATGGCATAAACCAGCTCTCAAAGGGAAGATTCCTGGTCTTTGATCTTGACGACCTCATGGAGTGTGCTGTCCTGACAAAGGCTGCTTATGATCGTGAGATAGACAAGGTAGTGATTCCTGAAAACTCCCTGGATGTTCTTTCCCAGGTTATCGTGGGAATGTCCCTTGAGAAGGTATGGGGATTCGACGAAGCGTACAACCTCATCAGGGGGTCATATTCATTCAGGAACCTTGACACCGAGGATTACCGGTCAACCATAAACTATCTCAGCGGAGAGATAGAGGAAAGCACCATATATTCCAAAATCTGGTACGACAAGGAACAGAATACGTTCGGAAAGAAGAGAAGCAGCCGGATGATCTATTTCATGAACGTTGGGACAATCCCGGAAGAGGCCGACTACCAGGTTGTAAATGAGAGAGGGAAGCACCTGGGGCAACTTAGCGACAAATTCGTGGAGCGCCTTAAGCATGGAGACGTCTTTGTGCTCGGTGCGAGGACCTATATGTTTGTAAGGTCGAGTGGCAACCGTGTCAATGTCAAGGACGCAATCGGCATGAGGCCAACAGTGCCGTCATGGACAGGGGAGATGCTTCCCAGAAACTATGATCTGGGAGTCCTTATTGGAAAATTCAGGGAGGAACTTGCAAGAAGGATCAAGGAAGGGGAGGAAACGGTCAGGTGGCTCATGGAGAATTACAAGCTGGACGAGTATGGGGCAAACAGCCTGATCTCATACGTCCGGACACAGACCACTTTTTACCTTCCCACGGACAGGAAGCTTCTGGTCGAAGGATATATAGATTCAAAGAACCTGTACAGCATAATATACCACATACCTCTGGGAAGGAGGATAAATGATGCTCTCTCCCGGGCGTATGCTCAGGTGCTTTCCAATGCATATTCGGTAACTACAAGGATCACCATAACCGACGATGGATTCATGCTGACTGCACCACGGAAGATACCACTCAGGGAACAACTCTCACTTATAAGCTCGGGCAACCTGGAGGATATGGTATCCAGATCAATAATAAATACGGAGGTTTTCAAGCAGAGGTTCAGGCACTGTGCGGCCAGGTCGCTTATGGTTCTCAGGAAGTACAAAGGTTATGACATCTCAATTGTAAGGCAGCAGCTCCGGAGCGACAAGGTGCTGAGGAGCCTGGAGAGCATAAAGAATTTTCCTGTGATCAAGGAGACTTACCATGAGATTATGAATGATATGATGGACGTTCCCAGGGCCCTGCTTTACGTCAGGAATGTGATCGACAGGGGACAATACGGAATACTGGACTACAGGGAGGACACGAGCCCTTTCTCATACGGCATAATACTCACAGGAGTATCAGATATAGTGCTCATGGAGGACCGATCCAAGCTGCTAAAAGAACTGCAGAGCAAGATCATCGACAGGGTTTTCGGGGAGCAGAAAATACGCTTCCTGTTCAATGATTCCAAGGTTGTTGAGAATTATTTCAGGAGCAAGGTGCCAAGAATTGTAGACGAAGAATCGTATCTCGCATTTGCAGATCACTTCCTTTACATCGATCCCTTCAGGGACAGGTTCAATTCTCCCTTTCCGTACAGCGATACGGACGTGAATCCAATAACGGAGAAGCTTATTGGGAATGGCGGCATCATTTCCGCCTACGTCCGTTCTCCCCTATGGGCGTCTGCATCAAATTACGGTGTTCTCAGGAGGCTTTTCGCCAGGCGCGTGGAAATAACGCCGGATCGCAGGAAGCTACTGGATCTATGCAGGGGTTTGACCTTCAACGAACTGAAAAACAGGTCTGAAATGCATGAAAATGATCTGAAGGATGAACTCATAAGGCTGGAATCCGCATTCCTCCTGAAGCGGAACACCAAGTCAGGCGCCACGGCTTACAGCTCGACGGAGTTTGAGAGGGAGCAGTGGACCGAGGATGATGTCGAATTCTGCATCAGGAAAATTCTTGGCTCCTACGGTCCATTGACTCTGGACGAGATAATGATAAGGTTGCCCGTAGAATCGGTAAACCTGGAAGCCATAACCGGAAAGATGATTGAAAATGGGGAGGTAGTTCTTGACTACATATCCCCCGTTTTCTCCAAGCAGTACATTCTCAAGGAGGACCTGGATCTGATGCTCGGAGAGAGCAGGAGGGACATTCAGGCAGAGAGGGTAAAGAGGCTTTCATCTCCTGTGACCAGCGCAAGGGAATATTTTCAGAAATATGGATATGCTGCAGATAAGGGGAGCATCTCAGCAAGGTTTAACGGATTCCGTGATTCCGACCTTATGGAACTTATCGCTTCCGGAGAAATTGTCACTGGGAGATTTGTAAAGCACAGAACAACTTACATGTCCATAAGACTTGCAAAGACTCTTAACTATCTCCGCTACGAGAAACTTTCCAGGGAGGAATCCGATATCCTGATGTATGTTTCACAGGGATACGATTCGGAAAAGGATATTGCAAAGCGTTCATCACTCGACATCAAGATAATAAGGCAGATACTCAAGATACTGGAGTATAAGCTGGCAATAAGCAGAGACGAGGGAGGCAAGCTGCGGGTGCTCTTCGGCGATACCAGATCCGAGGGAGACGTGGGTTACCTGATAGAACTTTACGGCCCTGTCACGATGAATGAACTGTCGAGGACATTCTGGTTCCATCCAGAAATGGAGATGAAGACGGCCGGAATCAAGCCCTTCTATTTCAACCGTGAACTGTATTATGGAAACCAGGGCGTTGCTTCTGACTACGCGGGAAGCATACTGGTCTCAATATATGATCCTGTCAACATGTATCTGGGCAGACTTTATACAAGGGACATAGAATTCAATTCCCGCCTGCTTACCCGAGGCGTAGAAGTTGCCGACGTGCAGTCCGATTTGCGGGACAACGTACTCTGGATTGAGGAGATCCAGGAAATTCCAGGCGTCAACCGGGAGTCGATTCTCGACGCATTTGTGGAGTTAAAGAAAAATATAGGGCTTGATGCCGTGGTGATATACGACGAGAAGGAGGTATTCTCCGGGATTTCAGAGACTAAGGGATTCAAACGCACGGGAGAATTGATAATAAATTCCGATGCAGAGGTGCTGGAAATCGGTGAAGAGCCACTTATGAAGGCGGCCGTAGGCCAGTTCTCCCGCGCAAGGCCGTCCGAGGCGATTCTGTTCAATTTCCTGAAGGAGCGACTGCTGGGCATTAGGAGTGAAATAGAGGCAAACTCTCTTGGCATAACAAATACGCAACTCAGGAATTATTTCCAGTCCAGGCTGCTATACCTTTTCAACGGTCCATATGGGGTTCAGGCATATGCAGCGATGGAGGTCATATCGCTGTTCCGGGCAATGAAGAATACCAAGCTGAGCCAGGACGAAGAAAGAATAATCAGCATCGTTTTGGACAGTAATGGGGCATCCGAGGAAGAAATCCTGCAGAACGTGAGGAAAAATATCCCCGGAGTCCGGTCTGTTATAAAAAACCTGTACTCACGTAACATACTGGCCCGGGATTACAACCGCAAATATGTGTTTGTTCCGGAAAGGACCGGCCGATATGAGGCGGTGGATGCCATGCTGGAGTTCCTGCTGAAGGAGATGATGTTCTTTGACAGGGAGAAATTCGAGAATGTTACGGGTTCTGAAGCTGGTGAGGAATACACCAAAATCGTGCAGAAACTTCTTTCCAGTGGAAAGGTGAGGAAGGTCATTGTAACAGATGAAAGAAGGGTGAGCTACGTTTCGTCCAGATACAAGCCCGAAAAAAAGGTTACAGCGGGCAGCGCGGTTATATTCGGTCCAAAGGACATAATTCCGTTATATTTCTCATCCTTCATAAAGAGAAAACTTGGTGTCCGGAATTATTTTTACCTCTATATGGGAGAACTTGTAACCGCCTTTACCGGGAAGAAGAAGGGAAAGATTATTGAGGTTACAAAGATAATAGGGGACAGGAAGAACAGGGAAACTATAAAGAAGGAGATGAACCGGATGGGATACGCATTGACGTTCAGGTAGGTTGGATCCGATGATTCTGTCGTTTGAAATCATTATAGTCGGTATATCGCTTATTCTATCATCATTCCTGCTTGCAGTTACCATAAGGGCCTCGGCCAAAGGTGGCCCAAGGGCTGTTACATATCTTGGTGCAGCATTCGCGGTGATCCTGCTGGTAAACCTCCTGTTTGCATTGTCTGTTTTTGGGATAGTGCTTCAGGGGAATAATTTCCTGACGATTTTTCTCCTTTCCGATCTTATCCTCCTGATTATTTTCTACTTTGGAGCAGTCAGAGGTATATAGGTGCCGGAGCCAGACAGCGTCAGGGAAAAAGTTCTCAGTTTCATTGAGAACAATCCTGGAGTTCATTTCAGGGAAATACAGCGGCAGACAGGAACTGCAGTGGGACAACTGGAATACCATCTTTACTCCCTGGAGAAGGAAGGGATCATCAAGGGGAGAAAGGACGGCAAGTTTGTCAGGTTTTTTTCACTATCGGCCAGCGCACTACAGAACAACATATTTTTCTACTTGCGCAGCAACAGGGGAAAGGAAATTATGTTCCAGATCCTGAGAGGAGATATCAGGGAGGAGATCCTCTACCCGAAAAATGATCGGAAGAGGGAAGAAGCACTTGCAATACTGGCTGAACTGGAGTCTGCCGGAATTGTGTCAAAGTCCGTAGATTCCGGGAAGATCGTTTATTCGCTCAGGAAGAGGGAGGACATAATAGGTATCCTGCTGAAATTCCGTGAGAGTTTTGTGGATTACGCAGCAAACAACCTGATAAACCTTTTCAAGTAATTTATATTAATTTTCTCTTTCTGTATGTGAAATAGGGGATGGCAATCAGCATAGAACCTATTGCTGCTCCACCTGCCAGAAGTTC
>JAJYRT010000068.1 GCA_021793945.1 Thermoplasmata archaeon | reverse complement strand
GCTGATGTAATAGACATTAATTCGACAACGCCGGGACTTGATTCTATGCTGGCTAAATTCAACAAGGAACATTTGCACAAGGAGGATGAGGTGAGGTTCACCATATCCGGGCATGGTATATTCCACATTCATCCGGAAAACTCAGATGTTGTTGCAATAGAGGTTTCTGCTGGGGATCTGCTTAGGATACCCAGAGACACGCATCACTGGTTCGACCTGTGCGAAGACAGAAATATAAGGGCGATCAGGCTGTTCCAGGACATTTCAGGATGGACGCCATACTACGTAACAGACGGAGTTGACAAGAACTACCAACCCATGTGCTTTGGGCCCGCATATATCAGGGCAGATAAAAAAAGGAACTGAGGCATGCCTGCTGTTGTGAATGACGTCAGAGGTGTCCTCCTGGACATAGAGGGTACCACGACACCCATGGAGTTTGTCCACACGACGCTTTTCAATTATGCGAAAGAAAATATCGGGAGCTTCCTCAAGAAAAATGTCGATCGGAAGGATATCCTGAAAATAGTTGATGACCTCGGTAATATGCATAACTCAGACGCTTCAGTTTTAAAAGCGGGTCCCGCATGGGATGGAAGCAGCACCGATAAAAAACTGGAATCGGCTACCCGCTATTGTATCTGGCTTATAGACCGGGACAGCAAGGCATATGCGCTGAAGGAT
This sequence comes from Thermoplasmata archaeon, assembly GCA_021793945.1. The sequence continues at coordinate 8,788 of JAJYRT010000068.1, read as the reverse complement.
CTAGAAGGCCATATTTGGATGGATGGTTATAATGGGGGAAGCCTGAGAGGAAGTGTATATAAAGATGTGCCTGGCGCGTTGAAAAAATGGAAAGATTCAGGGAAGAAAATATACATTTACTCATCTGGAAGTATTCTGTCCCAGAAGCTCCTTTTCAGCACAACTGAATACGGAGATATGACCCGATATATTGAAGGCTATTTTGACACATCCGTTGGAAAAAAAGCAGAGCGGAGGAGTTATGAAACAATTTCAGAAGTCTCCGGCATACCGGCACATAATTTCCTCTTCCTGTCAGATGCACCAGCGGAAATAAATGCGGCAGTTTCTGCCGGGTTCTCCGGTATTCTGGTAAGTAGGGAAAAAGGTTCTTCAGGTGCCGATTATTCCAGAAATACCATATCCAATTTCACTGAAATAATTCTGCCTTAACTGCTTGCAGCAGGGCGAAACTGAAACAAGCCTGTGGCTTTGGGTGATCCAATAAAAAAGAGAGGGCCGTATCTACTGATACAGGCCGGTTTCCTCTATGGTCTTTTTACGCTCGATAACATTCTTTCCAATGCTGTCGGATAGCCCTTTGTAGAACTTGATGACGTCCTCATCGACGGATGGCCTTATGACTTTCAGTGCGTCTGAAAAGTTCTTCTCAGTAACCTCTGTTGCATCGGAATTCTGCCTGTATGCCATCATCCCCGCTTCCCTGCAAAGGTTTTCCAGGTCCGCGCCGACGTAACCATCGGTTTTCTCTGCGATTCTCTTCAGATCAACGTCCTTGTTTAGCGGCATATTCTTGGTGTGCACCTTCAGGATGTTGTATCTGCTCTCCTTGTCTGGAGGCGGTATATAGACGAGCTTGTCAAACCTTCCCGCCCTGAGCAAGGCATTGTCTATGATATCCGGACGGTTTGTTGCGGCGATAACCACGACTCCCTGCAGGACTTCTATTCCATCGAGAGAAGTCAGAAGCTGGTTAACTATTCTTTCAGTAACTCCTGAATCTCCGTACGTTCCCCTGCTTGGAGCAATAGAATCAATTTCGTCCAGGAACACGATTGTTGGGGCGACCTGCTTTGCTTTCTTGAATATCTCCCTTACGGCCTTCTCGCTCTCCCCTACCCATTTGCTCAATACTTCCGGACCCTTTACTGAGATGAAATTGGCGTTGCTCTCACTTGCAACGGCTTTCGCCAGAAGCGTTTTGCCTACTCCAGGGGGGCCGTAAAGGAGGAACCCTTTGGATGCCCGTATCCCGAGCCTCTTGAATACATCCGGCTTCAGCAGCGGTAGCTCGACTGCTTCCCTGAGTTCCGATTTTACCGCCTCCAGTCCGCCTATGTCTTCCCATTTTACATTGGGTATTTCAATGGTAACCTCCCTGAGGCTGCTGGGTTCAATTCCTTTCAGCGCTTCCATGAAATCATCCTCTGTTACCGACATCTTTTCCAGAATCTCCATTGGGATCGGCTTGTCCAGATCAATTTCAGGCAGGTAACGCCTGAGCGCATTCATGGCGCTCTCCCGTGCCAGGGCCGCAAGGTCCGCACCAACAAAGCCGTAGGTGAGGTTTGCAATCTCAGTAAGGAATTGTGTCTTCTTCTCATCGTCCATTCCAAGCGGCATGCCCCTTGCGTGAATGGACAGTATTTCCAGCCTTCCCTTCTTGTCTGGAACACCAATGTTTATCTCACGATCAAATCTTCCCGGTCTCCTGAGTGCGGGATCGACTGCGTCCAGACGATTGGTTGCGCCTATGACGATGACGTGGCCTCTCTCCTTCAGGCCGTCCATAAGAGTGAGCAGCTGGGCAACAACCCTTCTTTCTACCTCCCCCTGGACTTCTTCTCTTTTAGGGGCTATGGAATCTATCTCATCAATGAATATTATGGAAGGCTCGGAATCCTCGGCCTTGAGGAAAATTTCCCTGAGCTTCTGTTCACTCTGTCCGTAATATTTGCTCATTATTTCAGGCCCGTTTATTGAGAAGAAATTAGCGCCAGATTCATTGGCTACTGCGCGAGCAATGAGAGTTTTTCCTGTACCGGGAGGTCCATGCAGAAGCACACCTTTCGGCGGGTGAATTCCCAGACGCTCAAATAGCTCCGGATGCTTTAGCGGTAACTCTATAATCTCCCTTACCCGGCCAAGCTGGTCGGAAAGTCCTCCGATATCCTCGTAGCTTATCCTGGAAACGTCCTCCAGAACCTCGGAAGCCGGCTCCTCCCTGATTTCTATTTTTGTGGTTTCCCCCACCTCTACGGGAACCTTGCTCGGCATGGTCTTGATCACCTTGAATAGCAGGCCTGAGTGACCAGCCAGAGTAAGACCAGGAACACTGATATTATCCGTCTCAATCATTGGTCTTCTCATCAGCGATTTCTGGACGAACTCGTCTATGCCCTCGCCAAACTTCAGGCGCTGATCTTTCCTGATAATTGGTGCAAGTGTAACCTTCTTGGCTTCCTCAGCGTGAACTTTCTTTACCCTGACTTTGTCCCCGATTGATGCGCCACAGTTGTTTCTCATTACGCTATCAATCCTGACCATTCCGCGGTTTTCGTCCTCTGGCCTGGCCCTGTAAACCCTGCCGACGGTCTTTTTACCTTTTTCGATTTCAACTACGTCGCCGATTTCGGTTCCAAGTGCTATCCTGGAGTCCTCATCCAATCTGACCCTTGACATGCCGGGATCGGTTGAATTAGCTTCGGCAACTCTTAAAATTATTCCGTCACCATGTTGCATGCCCCCATATTTGCAAAAGGATATTTAAGAATATAGGGACAAAACATAATTGGAGAAATGACGGCGGTGGCGGCAGACAATAATATTAATCAGCAAATGGGATTCCCCAGAGTGGAAAATCAGAAGTATGATGTTATTATAGTTGGAGCTGGAATCATAGGGCTCAGCACTGCATACCACATAAAGAACGAGAGCCGGGATCTTAGGGTTCTCGTGGTGGAGAAAGCACCTTCATATGCACAGGGAAACACAGGCAAAAGTGCGGCCGGGTTCCGTGACTTGTTCTCTTCCGAAGTTAATTTCAAACTTTCCTCATCAACTGTCAATTTTTATAAACACGTCCAGCAGGACCTTGGCTATGACATAGGCATGAATTTTGTGGGCTACCTTTTCCTAATGAGTGATCAGCAGATAAGGTCCGGTGTTGTTGAAGAGTTCGCCAGGCGCACCAGGATCCGGGTACTTGAAAGGGATGAATTATCGCACATCCCCAACATCAACCTGAATCCTGATCCCGAGGCAAAACAGCTTATGGATCTTGCAAACGTAGATGCGGGGCTGCTCGGGCTTAACTGCGGGATAATTGAGCCAGACCTGATTTCAAAATTCTATTTCGAGGAATCAAGGAAGATGGGTGTTGAATTCGCGTTCAGCACCACAGTGGAGAGGATCAACCTTGCACCTGTAAACCCTCTGAATTTCCCGGGTGAGCCATTCAACTGGCAGAAAAAGCAGATAGCTTCGCTGGATACTGCAAAAGGAAGCCTCTTTGCCGATACTTACATACTCGCCACCGACGCCTGGACAACCGGCCTCCTCGATCCACTTGGTGTAGACAGTCACATCCGGCCAAAGAAACGCCAGATTTTTTCCCTGTCAGGACCGGAAATAGAGGATACCGTGATGCGTTCCGGCATAAACCAGAACGGCATACTCCCGTTCACCATCCTGCCGTCTCATGGAATATACATCAGGCCGGCCCCCAGGGAACGATCCATGTGGGTTGGCCTTGCCGACGACATTGGAAGGGATTTCTCCTTCACGGAAGACCCTCAGCCGGAGCCTGACTTTTATAATTACAGCCTGGGCCAGGTGCTTTCTGCTTATTTTCCATCCACTGCAAGGGCAAAGATTGCCTCAAGCTGGGCAGGTTACTATTCATACAGCACCGCGGACATGAACCCTTTCATATTCAGGGAGCTAAACATGGTCATAAGCACAGGAACAAGCGGCAGCGGGATACTGAAGGGAGACGCAATAGGAAGATATACTGCGGCGGTTTATTTTGGTCACAGCAATGCAAAGTTGTATGGCGGTCCAGAAGCAAGCACGGCCCTCCTCGGAGTAGCTGAAAGAAATGTGGAGAGAGAAAGGTTCGTCCTTTGACTGAAGGTCATTGCCTAAGATCCAAAGTATTTGCGTGCCCTGGAAAGTCGATCGGCGCAGGGTGTGCGGTCCCATTCAGTGATAATGTTGCCCTCCAGCAATTCCACCCCTGAGTACTCGGAAAATTCTTTCAACATTGACCGATCGCTGGACATAAGGACAAGGGAAGGGCCGGTATCGGAAGTAAAATAGATGCCGCTGTTCTTCTTCCTGTATTCATGTAGTTTCTCGATCAGGGAGAGCGATGAATGATTCTGTATTATTGACCCGGAGGACATCAGCACCGCGTTTATTCTGTAAAAATCCTTCTCTGCCAGCCCCATTATTTCATCGGTGCTGGCGTTTCCTCTGGCGATATTCTCGCAAGATGTGAACTTCCCCTGCCCCCACCTGTCGTAAAAAGGGGAATCCAGAGCCAGGCTGTGAGCATCCTCCGTTCTCATGGAAGATGCCGAAGGAACTGCAGCAATATGGATCTTGTCCATATCTTTCCTGATCCTGAAGCCGACTGACAGTGTTTCCCTTATTGAAGGGTATGACACCCACATTGACATGCCACCCGCTGTGGACCTTGTCCCTGAACCTGACACGAGCCTTGCGAACCGGCTCACAAACGGATCGTCGCTGACCGCCTTTTCCCCGAATACGTTGGAGACAAGAGCCCTGGCAACAGCACTTGCGATTGCAGCGGATTCACCGAGTCCCTTCGCTTCACCATACCTTCTTTCCCGCTCGATGAAGAATCTGAATGAGCCGGTGATGCCATAAAGAGACTTGAAATAATTTATTGCCCTCTCAGACCTCCGGGTATAGCGATCATCCGAATGCCCGTCAAGAATAACTGAGTCCTTCCCCCCTTCCCCCAGGCTCTGGCAAAACGCATGAGCCCTTGAGAAATCCGTGGTGATTGAAACAGATGGAAAATTTGCTATGTTGATGACCCTGTCAGAATACCCGAGAAATTTCTCTATCCCCGTGATGGGGTAACCAAGTCCGTAGGTGATTCTTCCAGGTTCATAGGATGGTTCATAACTCCCTATTTCCGGAAATATGCCATCACGCTCAAGGCCATGAAGCAAAGTTTCGCCCATATCATTGAAGCTCGTCATTTATCCCACGCACCTCCGATTCAACGAATGTCAGGACGTCTTTCAGTGTTTTCCTGTAGTCGCTGCTCTCAAAGATTCTTATGCCATAACTCCTTGATTCCTCAAGTGAGTAATCCATCATAAACCTGTAAGTATCAAGCTGATCCGCAAGCCTTTCCCCCGGGGAGTTGGCATGCGTGAAGTTCACTCGTTCCCTGAGTCGATCACGGTGAATGTCAATATCATGAATGTACAGGTAAATCGGTAAAATTTTGTTGATCAGATCTCTTCCCAGCTGTGAGGGGACGAAGTGAAGCTGCTCAATCACCATATCTTCCCCGTTCCCCACAGCCCTTCTTATTATGGCGCTGATGCCGGCATTCATAATCTCGGACTGTGCCAGAAACCCTGAGACTATGTTCTCCCTGTTCCTTTCTCCAAAGGATGTCCATGCATCGTATACGCTTCTGGACATAACCGAGAATTTCGCGTAATCGCCAAAGGGTCTTATGAATTCACGAAGGTAATCTCCGGAGAGAACGATATCTATGTCGAGGGCCTTGGCTATCTCTCCGGCGATACTGGTTTTTCCAACGCCGGGAATCCCGCCGATCAGCACTATTTTCGGATGGTTCATGCCTGTTCAATATCTCCCCATAGCTTAATTAAATCTCTGGTGTCTATGACCTCAACAACCTGCGACATGCTATCCAGGGCAGAATAGAAAGATCGTTCCGAGAAAGTCGAGGTAGCATCTGAAACTACAACAGGGAAATAACCATTGGAAAGGCATGAAAGGGCAGTCATGTGAACCTCAACCTCCGTGCGGAAGCCGCAGATATAGACAGCCCTTCTTCCATAATTCTTCAGGGCCATCCTGACATCGTCGCTTTTGAAAGCATCCTCACTGGCAACCCTGATGACTTTGTCCCTGGAAGGGAGATACCTGATGAACCCTTCCCTGAATCTCTCGTCATAGGCAGACATAGTGGGCAGGAAACGCGTTCTTTCCTCAAGTTTCTCGTTTATGTAACTTCTCAGAGGAGAGGTTTCTGAAACCTCCTTATTGACATAGATTACAGGTATGGAGAACTTCTTTGAGGCCTCCGAAACGTATCTTATGGCTGTAACGAATTCCATCTTGCTGAATATCCTGCTGAACTGGTCGCCAGTATAATTGATTACCAGAAAAGATACGTCATTGGGCGATGAAATGGAATATTTTGAGAGACGTTCAAGGTGATCCATACACTTCTTCATTGGACATGAATATAAGAAATCTTTCCGGTTTCATTAAATGATATGCAGGGAGGAGTAAGCAGAAGGGACTTAAAGAATGCCGGGAATCAGGTAATAAAAAATTAAATACCTGAGATGGAGTATAATGTTTATGGCAACATTCGTGCTGGTACCTGGAGCCTGGCTGGGATCATGGGTATGGCGAAAGATAACACCCGCTCTTGAGAAGAGGGGGAATTCCGTTTACCCTGTAACGCTGACCGGAATGGGAGATCGCGTCCATCTGGCAAGAAAGGAATATGGTTTAGAAACTGCGGTTGCGGACGTGGTTAATCTGATCACATTCGGGGACCTTCATGACGTGATACTTGTGGGACACAGCTTTGCAGGAAAGGTTATTTCTGCTGTTTATGACAGGATTCCTGAAAGAATACAGAGGCTATTCTTCCTGGATGCCTTCATACCTGGGAAGATACGCACGCCCCAGGGTGGTAAAGAAAGCGAGTCTCAGGAATATGTGAAACAGATGATCGAGGAAAGTGAAAGAAACGGCGATGGCTGGAAATATCCCATGACGCAGGCAGTTATCAGTGAAATAGCTCATGACGTGACTGGAGATGACAGGGAATGGTTTCTGTCAAAGATCACTCCATGGCCCTTGAAACTTGCTTTTGACTCCATCACCATAAGCGAGAAGGTAGATAATGCGAAAAAATCATACGTCTTCTGTATGAAAGATGGCGAAGACCTTAGCGATAAGGATCGTAAGTACCTGGATCAGCTGGATGGAAAGTACAGAATCATACGATCAGGGCATTATCCAATGATCACAAAACCCGACGAAGTTATCGATGTACTTGCCAGCCTCACCTAAAGCTTCCCTTAAAACACTTATGCTTTCTCCTTAAGATCGATTCCTCTCGTTTTCAGGGGATTGCGCAGATGATGCAGCGAAAATTCCCCAATCCCATTTTGTTGATTGATGCAGGATAATGCGCAAAGATTCCAAATGCGAGGAGGTAAGACCCTCCCTGTAAAGTCGGTATATCTGTATCTGGTCAGTATTCAGGTCATTGTGGGTATGCGGTTACTACTTGAGAAACCGAACCCATCCCTTTGGTAAACGCTCTCCATATGAGATTTTCTCAGCATTGAGGAAATCAGCAAACTCTTGAACCGTTTCAGCCAGCTTGGAAGGGATATCCAAGTCAGATTCATGCCCCGGCTCCGCGTAAACGGCATTGACATTAAGTTGATGGAGGGTCTTGTCAAGCCTTGCGTCTATTCTGCCAACCAGCCTGTCACCAAAAAGTATGGGCAGAACATAGGTGCCATATTTACGCTTTGCCATGGGAACGAATTGTTCAAGGGTGTACTCAAAATTGAACATTGCTTTCGCACGTTCCCTGTTGGACAGGATGTTGTCAAATGGAGATATCAGCCGCATATGATCATCATAAGTACCCTTTTCGAGAGACTCCAAAAGCTTGATGTCTTCACTACGAATAAACCACTTCCTGCTTTGCCTTCCTCCATGCATTTTTACCATAACAATTCTTGAGTTGCTTTGAAGCTGCTCCAATGTGCTGGAGAGTTGTATGTACCTCCCCCTGACAAAATATCTATTTATATCATATTCAGACCCGACTCCCAGAGCCTTGAGTGCCCTCAGAGCGGTCGTGCTCTCCAGTTCCGGTATGCTTAATTCCTTTTTCTCAGCCCAGTCTGGCAGAAAGGCATCAGTTAATGACCACACGTTCTGGTTAGCATTATGGCCACAAACCATCACCTCGCCGGACATGTGAAGGTGATAGAGAAGTGTAGTCACTTCGTTCCCGGATGACCAGCCATCACTGCTTTTAACTCTTCTGCCAATCCCCTTGAACATGCGAGCATCCGCTGGTCCAGTTCTAAGCATGTCCATAACAATCTTCCTTAGGTCGTGGTGACTTTCAAGAAATTCTTTTGCCGGCTTGATGTGAGATGCCCATGAATTGCCGAGTGACTCCGGATACCTTTTCATTAAGGAATGAAAGATTGGATAGTCTTCGGTTGAAACAAGAACTGCGGTTGGAGTCCAATGCAAGAATATCATCCTGTCATTCCACAGCAATTGTTCTAGATCAGAAAGGTCGAATTTGCCCAAGCGGCTCCAGACGGAAATCAAGTGTGACGGTGCCAGGATTGAAACAGGGTCCCATTGTATGTATCCTATGTCCCTGATAAGTGAAATCAATCGTTGCTTAAAATCGCCATCCCTGTCCCTTTCCATGAGGTGCTGCTTTATGACGAAAAGGCGTCGCGCCTCATCCAGGCTGATTGTTATTGTTTCG
>JAJYRT010000067.1 GCA_021793945.1 Thermoplasmata archaeon | reverse complement strand
TCGGAGTATGTGGATATTTCCTCGATCCCTCCAAGGACCGCACTGCTTGCACTATGTCTTGCTAAATTCAGTGGCAGGAAAACGATTACTTAGGGCAGGGAAGTATTGGTTCATGGATCATGCCACAGAACAAAGCTCAAATTGCGCAAATTGAATTCCTGATAAACCTTGCCACCGCCACGGAGCCTGCAATTCATTCAGGTACTAACCAGTTAGATACAACGTTAATATAGTGTCAAGCTGTTAAAACCTCCAATGGCTGTAAACAGTAGTGACGAAGAAAATATAGCAGGAAGACTGGAAAGATTACCGTACAGTGCTTTTCACACAAAATTCGCTCTGATGCTTGCGAGCGGAGAGTGGGCGGAAAGCCTGATGCTTTTGGGAAACGGAGCAATCCTTACGCTGGTGGCTGCATTTTATGGGCTGACGGGAGATCTATCCGCCTATGCAGTACCTGCCTTTTTCTTTGCAGGGGAATTTATAGGCTCGATCCTGTTTGGAAGAATTGCAGACACACGTGGACGAAGAGCTGTTTTCTTAACAAACCAGCTGGTGTTTGGAATTGGCATGATAATTGCAGGTTTCATGAATTCCTGGCAGCTTATCAGTACATTTGTCCTGATAGGAGGTATAGGAGTCGGCGGAGAATTCCCTCTTGTCGATAGTTACGGTACAGAGATGTTTGTACGGAAGAAAAGAGGGGCCTGGCTTGCCCTGATCTATACAATAGCGGTTACAGCAGCACCCCTGATAGTGTATATAACATCCATCACAAAGGGCATTGGGCCGCTTGGAGGCTTGGTTGGTCACGAAGTAGGTTACTATTCATTCAGAATACCGCTGTGGTTCATGGGCATCGCCGGTATCCTGGTGTGGCTCATAAGGTTCAGGCTGAAGGAATCGCCCAGATGGCTGGCCACTCATGGAAAGATGGACCAGGCCAAGAAAATGATGGACGATATCGAAGCTGAAGTGAAGAGGGAAACCGGCCTGAAAGAGCTTCCCCCGGTTACAGATAAAATCGAGGCTCCGGTTAAAATCTCTAATTATAAGGACATTTTCGCCCCGGATGTAAGAAATACAACGATCATGATGGGCATATTCATGTTCTTCCAGTCAGGAATATTCTATGGTTTTGTGACGTTTGCTCCTGGTCTCGTTAGCGTTTCATATCCGGCAAGCGACCCACTGGGAGCGGCAGCAGTGATATTCTCAGGCTTCCTCGTTGGAAGTATCTTCAACATATTCATCATCGATAAGATCGAGAGAAAATGGGGTATCATACTATTCGCACTTCTTGGTGGTGTATTTGGTACATTTTTCGCAGTGATACACGGCTTGGACGAGGCTATAATATTTGGCTTCATAACAGCATTCATGCTGTGGAACTTCTCAAACTTCCTTCACCAGTATAATGCTGAGATTTTCCCTACCAGAGTAAGGACAACTGCGGCAGGATTTGTATATTCAATCAGCAGAATTTCCACAACAATTCTGGTTTTGTTCATTGCGACATTCATAGGACCTAAAAATGCGCCAGGGATATTTGCTTTCGTATGGGTGCTTGTAGCCATTGTTATAGTCGTTCTTGTTCTTATGGGTCCAAAATCCACTCAGAGGTTTGTCGAAGAAATCGCTGTCTAGAGTGATTTCATAAACACTTTTTTTTGTAAAATTAATGAATGGTGTGGAATCCATTCAAATTTTTTTCTTGAAATTAAGGTCACAAGAAACTGTATATTACGGTATCCTGTGATTTATTTTACTTGTCATTTTGATTTCTCAGTCTTATCTTCACATAGTTCACAAGTCCGCCAGCGGATATTATGCCAGACAAAGGTTCTTCAGGCTGTTTAATTTTAATGACTCTATTGCTAATGTCAAGATTTACCAACCCTCTCGCTGGATCATATCTGGCCGTCTTTTCATTTTGAAAATAGCGGTATTCATCCTCACTGATAGTACTTATCATTAATCCTACGTTGATTGCGTTCCTGAAGAATATCCTGGCGAAGGACACAGCTAGTACTAGTTCTATGCCAAGTTCTTTCAGCACCAAGGGAGCTTGCTCTCTGGATGAGCCTCCACCAAAATTGCGTCCGGTGACAAGTATGTCTCCATTGCCGACTTCGGTATGGAAATTCTTATCTACCGCCTCCATTGAATGCATTTTCAAAACATCCAGTCCCAGATGAAGGAATCCGCCAGGAGCAATTACGTCAGTATCTATGTTGTCCCCGAAAATAAAAACCCTTCCAGTCACATTGATTCCTCCGGATTAGTTATCTGACCTTCTATCGCAGATGAAGCCACTACAAATGAATTTGCAAGAAACACCCGGCTTTCCGGGTCACCCATCCTTCCGCGGAAGTTGCGGTTTGTGTTTGTTATTGCGGTTTCTCCCTTACCAAGTACTCCCATGTGGAGCCCAGCGCAAGCTCCGCATGTTGACGGTGCGATAATAGCACCGGAATCCGAGAATATTTTAACAAGGCCTTCATCCAGGGCCATCTTGAATATTTTACGGGAAGCCGGGACTATTATGAGTTTGGTATGTTTAGCTACGCTCCTACCTTTCAGGATCTGTGCGGCTTCTCTCAGGTCACTTATGGTTCCATTTGCGCAGTTACCCAGATAAGCAAGGTCTATCCTGGTGCCTAAAAATTCTCCCACGTCGTGCACGTTTGCAGGGGAGTAAGGGGCAGATATTTTAGGTGTCAGGGTAGAAAGATCAATGTCAATTTCCCTCTCGTAATGTGCGTCATGGTCCGGAGTTTCTATGTTCGGACGAATATCCATCTGATTGTAATAACTGCTTATAACTTTATCAGCAACTATGATGCCACATTTTGCTCCAGCTTCAACAGTCATATTGGAAATTGCAAGTCTCTGGTCAACTCCTATGGCTGGCATTGCCGGTCCACTGATTTCTATGCTTCTATAGTTTGCTCCGTCGGGACCAAGAATTTTGAGGAGTTCTAGAACCACATCCTTGCCAGAAACAAAACTGCCCAGTTTTCCCCGGAGTGTGGTTCGTATGGTCTCCGGGACCCTGAACCAGTTTTCCCCAAGTGCCATGGTAGCAGCTATGTCTGTGGATCCCATGCCTATGCCCATTGCACCCACTCCACCAGCAGTAACTGTATGGGAGTCAGTACCAATCACAAGCATTCCTGGGGTTATACTGCCGTTCTCAACCAAAAGGGTGTGCTCTATACCCTCACCCTCCCTTATGACTTCTATATCGAGATTGGCTGCGAATTTTTTCATTGTTAAAATATTGTTAGCGCTGGCGGCGTCTTTTGGAGGAAATATGTGATCAAAAACGAATATTATTTTTCCGCTGTAATTCGGTCTTGTTACTCCCATCTTAACCAGTGAATCAATTGCCAGAGGTCCGAGCACATCATGCATATAGATAAGATCAGGTGTTGCAAACACATAATCACCGGCTCTGGATTCAATTCCGGACGTTCTCGAGAATATTTTCTCGGCCAAGGTTTTTCCCTTCATATTCCTGTCCCGCCTTTCCCATAGATCGATCCCAAGCAGGATTAAATAATTTCACCCAAATTGCTTCATTCTCCGTGCAGCCTCTTCTCCAGATGATACTGGCCTATAGAGATGAACCTGTAAACAAGATGCACAAATTTCCCATACGGGGCGGATATGAAAAGAACTGAGACCATGGCAAGATGTATCAAAAGCAGTGTTCCCATGAGACTTGTATTCCGAAACCCGAGAACGAGAAGTCCCGTGAATGCTGTCAGAAGAAGCGCGACTAAGAATGTCCTGTCAATCAGCGTCATACGTACGCCTTTATCAGAACTGCTGATGTAATCAAAAATCACGAACAGGGAAGCACCCATTATCAGCATAACTCCTCCAGCTAGTCCACTTATCACTGGCATGCTTAAGATTGGATAGGGAGGTAGCACGTGGAAAAAGTCCTGCTCAACAAAAGCAGAAGTGGTGGCCAGAAAGTCAAGTAAGAAGCCGTAAAGCACCAATGAATGAGTCATCATCTTCTTATATGATCCCCTCTCATCTCTGTGGGGATAATTGCAACCTGCACCTCCGCCTCTGAACCATTTTTCCCCAAATGAATCGAAGAACGCTCTGGTCAGATCATATAGTCCTATGTTAGAAGGTCCTCCGACCTCTCTCAGAAATTTCTTTCCAGAAATGAGCCAGACCAAAACTACAAAAAACAGGATCAACGTTCCGGCGATGTCCAGGATCGCGTTGGAGAGTATTACGTAGAATGAGCCAGGTCCGGATATGGTCCTGAAAATTCTGAGGTAATTGCCGGAACTCAGATATATAATAAATAAAGTCAGTAATGAAAATCCAAATAACATTAGAGTAGGCCATATTCTCGAACCTGAAAACAACGACATTTTTCGTGGGGTCGAATATTTCTTGTAGGTCTCTGTCCTTATCACTCCAAGTATTTTAGGGATGTCAACGGAAAATTCGTTTGGAGGAGTATAGGGGCAGACGTCAAAGCACTGACCGCAATCGTGGCACAGATTAGCTACATATTCAACGTCTGCTGTCTTGAATTCTCTCCGGTATTCTATCACTTCCCATACAGGACAGAACCCCTCGCAATACCTGCATGCATTACAGATTGTAAGCTGTCTGGCCGCTTCCTTTATCAGGGTACCATATGCATCTACTTTTGGTCTCTCAGCTTCTAGCAGCCGATACCGCCTCCTTCCCAGCAATTATACCAAATATAGTTCCAATGGTAAGTCCGAAACCAGCCAGATAACCTTCTGACAATATATTGCCTGACATGATCTCCCCGGCCGCAAACAGATTCTTGTTTGGATTGCCATTTTCAGAAAGGACTTGCCCTTTCGAGTTTACTTTTACCCCGTAATAGGTGAATGTTATTCCCGGCCTGAAGGAGTAACCATAGAATGGAGGCGAATCTATGGGTGCAGCCCAGTGACTTTTTGGAACGGCGAGCCCGGAGGTTGAACAATCGTCAAGGATTTCCGGGTTGAAGGTGCACTTCCTTTTCAACGACTGGTTGTACTCCATCACCGTGCGGGACAGATTTCCAGGGCTGATTCCAAGCTTAATGGCAAGCCCGGAAATGGTGTCGTCCATTACCGGTTCAAACACTGTTGGAAGAAATAGATTTATAGCCTTAGAGTCAACTATTGAAAATGCCAACTGTCCAGGCTGTTCTGCAATGAGTCTTCCCCATATTGCATACCTTTTTGGCCATAGATCTTCCCCCTCATCGTAAAATCTATCTCCGTCACGATTTACTGTGATGCTGTAGGGGACAGAGTCTATTCTGGTTACTATGCCACCGTCAAACTTAGGAGACCTTGCATCGACAGCTACACTGTGGAATTGGCCTAAATTGCCTATAGTTTTTGTATTATGTCTCAGCAGCACCCGCAGTAATTCACCCCTGTTATGCCGTGTTCCCCGTACAATAAAATTGCCAGTTGCGCTACCCCAATATTCGCTCAGCCACTCAAGGTTAGCTTCTAAGCCCCCGGAAGCTACGACAACAGACCCAACTTTAATGGTTCGGGTCCCCTCGGGGCCATTTAGGGATGCATTTGTAACTCTATTTCCTGAGAATTCAAGATCCGTGCATTTCGTGTTGTATTCAATCTTTATCCCCAATTTCTCAGCAGCATCATAATAGCTATTGATCATTGCTTTTCCACCGCCAAACATAAATAAATTGGTTCTTCCGAGATGCAGGGTTCCCTTCAGAGCCTTATGAATTAAGACATCCTTGTTCTGGAGCCAGAAAGGTATATTCCGTGATTCTGAAACAACCATTTTCAATAGGTCCACATCTGTATTATGGTTAGTCACACGAATAACATCGTTTACAAACTCATCATCCAGATATTCGCCGGTAGTATAACTGTCAATGTCGTGCGCATATCTGATATCTCTTGTGTACTTCGTGTTCCCTCCCCTCTCGGGTTTGGGGGCCGCCTCTACCAGAAGAATATCAGAAGTATGTTCGGCAGCTGACAGTGCTGCACAAAGTCCAGCATTTCCACCACCTATGATCAGGACGCTGTAATAGCTTTCCATCACTCCACATACAGTTATGCTCATAATATATTTAATGCAGGGATGTTAAGGATCTATGTTAGAATAAAGCCAACCTAACGGGTTAGATGGTCAATTATAATATTTATGAGATATGTGGGAATATGCTTACAGATGATACACTGAGAGAGGGACTCCAGACTCCTGGGATTGCTTTCACCATCGATGAAAAAATTAAGATTGCAAAAGTAGTAAGAGAGGCTGGAATAAAAAGGGCGTTGATATCGTACCCTCCTGCACATGTATCTGAGATCGAAGTTACCAGGAAGATAGTATCGGAAAATATATTTTCTGAACCATTTGCTCTTGGCCGCGCAACCATGGAAGATATTGACCGCATCGATGAAACTGGGGCAAATATCTCTTTGCATCTACCCTTTAAACTTGAAAACTTGCCCGATGTTATTGATGCAATTAAATACGCGTCCAAAAAAGGAAAGATACTGGAAGTTGCAGTGGTTGATGTTATGAAAAATGATATCAGGGAGGTGATCAAAATTGCGAAACTTGTATCTCAGGCCGGGGCAGACATCATTCAGCTTCCGGATACTACTGGTTCCGGCACTCCACGAAGGATTAGAAATTTATTCTCTGAAGCCAGGAAATCACTGGACTGTGAAATAGAGGCACACTGCCACAATGACATGGGTGGCGCTACTGCGAATGCATACGCTGCGATTGAAGGCGGAGCGGATCATCTGGATACGACCATTTACGGGATAGGAGAGAGGAATGGAATTACCGACACTGCCTCGATACACAGCCTGCTAGAATCAGAAGGCATAACCACCGGTATTGATGTTAATGCCCTTAAGAGAGCCTATGAACTTATCCTTAAATTCCTGCTGGATAAGATAGGCAAGGATTTCTTCATACTGAATTTCCCGGTAATTGGTTCAAATATTTCAACAAACACTGCCGGCACCCACGTTGCATATTCAGGTGTTTTCACCGGCACTAAAATGAGTCTAAACGTATATGCAGGAAAATCCATGATAAAGCGAGTCTTAGAAAGTTCTAATATAAAAGTAAATGAAGAGGTCATCAGGAAGGTACTGCAGGAAGTGAAGGATCTGTCCTCTCAGACAGGAAAATGTGTAACGAGTGATCAGATAATCAAAATGGTTGGTGAATTCAACGGTAAGAGTAATTGAGATAGGCCACATTGTCGCTGGGCCCTCAGCCGGCCTAATCTTATCCGAGCTTGGCTATGACGTGATCAAGATAGAGAGACCAGGAGAAGGTGATATAGCAAGGAGGTTGACAGAATCAAGTTCAGGAGCATTTCCATTTTATAACAGAAACAAGAGAAGTCTGGCCCTTGATTTGGGCAGTGAGAAGGGAAAAGAGATATTTCTTAAGCTGGTCAGTACATCCGACATTATTATCGACAACCTGGGCTACGGAGCCATGGCGAGAATGGGCTTTTCATAT
Organism: Thermoplasmata archaeon; assembly: GCA_021793945.1. The sequence continues at coordinate 1,938 of JAJYRT010000067.1, read as the reverse complement.
GAGGGCTTATCAAACCATAACCCGAGGATTATTTATGTGTCAATAAAGGGATATGGCTCTGGCCCATTGGAAAGGCGGAAGTCACTTGATTTTCCGATAGAAATACACAGCGGGATAGCATATATGACCGGCCTGACGGGGAGACCCATGCGGGTAGGCGGATCAATGGTCGACATGGGTGCAGCCATGTTTGGGGTTATCCAGGCGCTTCACTCTCTGCTAGAGCGCGAACAAACAGGGAAGGGAAAGCTAATTGACATCGGGCTGTTTGAAACGGCCATGTTCTTCATGGGTCAGCACATTGCAACATACCAGATCAACGGGAAAGAACTCAAGCCCTTGAACGAGGAAGGATTCGCATGGGCAATCTATAATTTTTTCGGGACAAGAGACGGCAAACAAGTATTTATCGCAGTTACGACGGACAGCCAATGGAAGACATTTTGCAGGGAAATTGGACTGGGTGTATGTGAAAGGGCTGATCTGGAAAAGAATGAGGGAAGATTCCAGAAGAGGGCAGAACTCGAATCTATTATTTCAGAAAAAACAACGAAAATGAATGAGGCAGATTTGGTTAGCCTTCTAGAGCGCATAAACATCCCATTTTCCATTCTGAAGAGGCCATGGGACCTCCTCATGGATGAACAAGCTATCCCAAAATTGGCAGAGGAAAACTATTTGGGTCTCAGGTTGAGAGTGCCATCTATCCCGGGCGGTGGAGTTAATACAAGAGACCCTCCCGCTCTCGGTTCGAGTACTAAGGAAATTATGCACGAACTTGGATATGCTGAAGAATTCACAGAAAGCCCCAGCGAGGTGTCAGCGGAAAGTCATGACATTTATGGCAAAACTTAATAAGGGCTCTTGGCAATGTATAAGTTGAATGATTTCCGGGAATTTTACCATAAGCAGTAACTGTAGTTTAGCCTCATTAGCCGGAGATCTTGAAGGGACGGTTATCTCTGTATACGTATATCCTCTGGAGAAGGATCTAAATTACGTATTTTCCATTGCAAATGCCACACACTTGGACGGTGTTGAGCACCTGATTACAAAGGATTTTGTTTCTCATAAAATATATGTGGAGAAGGAAATAATTATGATTCAGGGGGTAAAACGCGGACACGGTGTGATGAGCTCCATAATAGAAAGTGGATCAATACCCATATTCCCAATATTGGCGAGAGACGGGCGCGAAATATTCAATTTTGTCTCATTATCGGATAGGTCTTCCGGCAAATTACAGGAATTTCTTGAAAAAAGGAATCACACAGAGGACTTCTTCTATGATAAGGTAAGGGGAAACGAGTTTGTTTCAGGCGTGCCTAAGCGGTGGGGAATCTTGACCTCAATGAATCTTACATCCACTGAAAGAAACCTCATCAAGACTGCCTATAAACACGGTTTCTTTGAATGGCCACGGACTTACGATCTGGAACTGATGCGTAAGGACTACAATCTCTCAAAACCGACTCTCCTGTATCATCTTAGGAACGCAGAAAGGAAAATCATGAAGACCATTTTCGATTGATATTTTCACTGGCTCGCCTTAGAGACAATGATATCTATTTAACATCCTGAACTTAAAATCGAAGTCAAAAATGCCGTGCGCGCCAGTACTGTCTTAAGGGTTTAATACTATACGTTCACTAATATAGCTAAGTCCTGCAATTTTATGAGATAGGAAGAACTACACAAGGAATTAATAAGACAAGCTCATCGAATCCCAGAGAACCTTACTATGTCCCAGGTGCAGTAAGCCCAACGACCCAACGGCAAGGTTCCGCTGGAAATGCGGAATAATCATTGATTGTTCGCTGACATAGAAGAAGCTGAAGGATGAGGCAAAGCAGACTGAGGATATGATCATGAAGTCAGAGGTCGTCGATGCCCTACGAAGAAGATCATAGAGGCATTCCCGGATTATTTCAAGCACCC
>JAJYRT010000066.1 GCA_021793945.1 Thermoplasmata archaeon | reverse complement strand
ATGCGAGAACCCTATCCATGTCGCATTTTGCGGAAATGATCCAACACTTTGCCCTGAAAAATTGTAGTAATTGCCAGCCTGCAGCCCGGCACCACCTGTTGAGGCGTGTGCCAACATTCCCATATTCGGTATAATTATTAATAGTACCATACATGTAATTAGTTTAATTGATACCATTTTTCCCATATCCATGGCTGATTTAAAAAACTTTCATGGCAGTCTATACAGGAGCCACTCCCAACTGATGAAACATGGTGCAAAAACAAGCTCTTTATACCTCCCTCTAATCATGAGAATACCATGATAAATGTAGCAGTGAACGGGTATGGAACCATCGGCAGGAGGGTAGCTAATGCCGTTCTCAAGCAACCTGACATGAAGGTATCCGGAATAGTGAAGGCGACCCCGGACTATGTTGCCAGAATGGCTGCGAAGACCTTCAGGATATACGTTCCTGATGAAATATCAGCCAGGAAATTTAAGGATGCCGGGATAGAGACTGCAGGTTTGCTGCCCGATCTGCTATCGACAAGCGACATAGTTGTGGATGCAACGCCTGAGGGGATGGGCGAGAAGAACAGAACTATGTACAGCGGAAGGATAAATGCAATATTTCAGGGGGGCGAGGAGAGCTCAGTGGCGGATGCTAGCTTCAATGCTTATTCCAGTTACGGGGAATGCTACGGTAAGAAATCTGTCAGGGTGGTCTCCTGCAACACGACTGGACTTGCAAGGAGCCTCTTTCCTGTCCACTCGGAAATTGGAATACAGCACGTCAGCGCTACACTGATAAGGAGGGCAACAGATCCAAATGACAGCAAGAAGGGCCCGATTAATGCCATAGAGCCAAGCCTTAAATTCCCGTCACATCACGCCCCTGACGTAAAGACCGTGATCAGGGATATTGACATAGATACCGTGGCTGTCAAGGTACCGACAACCCTTATGCACGTTCATGTTGTAGATGCAAAACTCAAGAAAAGTACAACACGTGAGGAGGTTATTGGTGCGTGGAGCAAGTTCAGGAGGGTAAGGCTTATCTCCGGAAAGGATGGCCTCACTTCCACGGCGCAGATAATGGACATGTCGAGGGAAGGGAACAGGGACAGATCGGACCTCTACGAAATAGTTATCTGGCAGGACAGTGTTAGCGTAAAGGGAGACCGGCTGAACTATATCCAGGCAGTCCACCAGGAAAGCATCGTGGTACCGGAGAACGTGGATGCCATAAGATCATCCCTGGCTTCTGCTGGTCAGCATGAATCGATAGACCTGACGGACAGGAGCCTGAGCATAGACAAAGAGGTGTTTTACTAATGGCAGGAAATGAGAAGGAAACTAAGAAAATAACCATAGAAGATCTAGCCGGCGTCGGAGAGGCGACTGCCGAGAAATTGAGAGAAAACGGATATGACGACATAATGACCCTGGCCGTAGCATCGCCAAAGGACCTGTCAGAGGTGAGCGGCATAGCAGAGGGTGCTGCAATCAAGATAATAAATGCTGCGAGAAAGGCCGCTGATGTCGGCAATTTCGAGACCGGAGAGGAGATCCTCGCCCGCAGGAAGGAGGTCAGGAAATTGACAACGGGGAGCAAGAACCTTGACGATCTGCTTGGGGGCGGGCTTGAAACTCAATCCATAACAGAGTTCTTCGGGGAATTCGGATCAGGAAAAACGCAGATAATGCACCAGCTGGCGGTCAACGTGACCATGCCCTTCGAGAGGGGGGGGCTGGAAGCGGAAACCATGATAATCGATACAGAGAATACTTTCAGGCCGGAAAGGATAGTGCAGATGGCAAGAGCGAAAGGAGTTGATCCTGACGAGACCCTGAAGCGCATACACGTGGCACGGGCGTACAACTCACACCACCAGATACTCCTGGCGGAGAAGGCAGCCGATCTTGCCAAGGAATTCAATATAAAACTGGTTGTTGTTGATTCCCTGACTTCCCACTTCAGGTCGGAATACATGGGAAGGGGATCTCTGGCTGAGAGGCAGCAGCTGCTCAACAGGCACATGCACGATCTGCTCAAGTTCTCCACCATCTATAACGCAATCATAGCCGTAACAAACCAGGTATCTGCAAGGCCGGATGTATTTTTTGGAGACCCCACCACCCCAATCGGCGGGAACATAGTTGGTCACACCGCAACCTTCAGGATATATCTCAGGAAGAGCAAGGCAGGGAAGAGAATTGCCAGGCTGATTGATTCACCTTACCTTCCTGAGGGTGAAACAGTCATCCAGCTTTCAGAGGATGGAATCAGCGACGGAACCTGATTCTCATTCCTATTTTTTAAGGACAAGGTTTTTAAAGCAATTCAAGTGACTTTATTCATGTGGGATCAGATAAGTGGAAAGTTTGTCCGCAATCCGTCACAACAGAAGGTCATTAAAAAGATGATTTCCATCGGGTTGAACGTGGAGATGGACATGGACAGGAAACTGAGGATTTATTGTGATGGGATAGAGATAAAACCGAACTCAATTGCCGAGGCGATCAGCGTCGACAGGAGGGTCGTTGTGGAGACTCTCAGGAAGATCTCGGAAGATTCCACGCTCATGGAATTTTTCCAGAATTTAAGGCCGGTCTGCAACCTGGGCATGGCCAGTTCCAAGGTTGGAATGGGCGTCATAGAAATACTTCCCGATTCCGCAAGCCGTTCCGGCATAATTGCCGGTGTCGCCGATATTATAGCCATGGAAAAAATAAGCATACGCCAGGTGATAGGCGATGATCCGGACCTGGTCGAGAACCCTAAGGCAATTATAGTGACTGATGTCCCAGTCCCGTCTGGCATGCTGGCCAGGATAAAGTCGGTCCCCGGCGTTAAGGCTGTTGTTATACTTTAGCCCCTAGATAAACTTTGCAAGGTCATTGCCGTAAACGATAGCCATGACCTGTCCCAGTTTGACGCTTATCCCTTCCCTGGAGTCTGAAATGCAATTCACGTGACCCATTTTCCTCTTCCTCCTGACTTCAGATTTCCCGTACCAGTATATCTGGGTTCCACCGACCTTAAGGGTGCTGATCTTCCGTATGTTGTTCAGTTCCGTTCCTATTATGTTGACAATCCCGCTTGGCCTGAGAAGTTCGGGAGTCCCGACCGGCAGTCCGCTGATAGCCCGTATGTGCTGTTCAAACTGCGATATGGATGACCCCATTAGGGTATGATGGCCGGTATTGTGCACCCTGGGTGCGAATTCATTGATGAATGGCTTTCCGTCCACTATGAAAAACTCTATGCCCATTACTCCTGTGTAGTTAAGCGACTGCACCAGTTTCCTGGATATTTCAAACATGCCGTTGTCTTCCGACGGAGCGAAGCTGTTTATCAGGATTCCATTGAGGTTGAGATTGTATGATGGCGCGTGAGCCGAAATTTCACCCCTGGTTGATCGTGATATTATGATGGAAGCCTCGTGCTGGTAATCCACAAACTCCTCAACTACATATTTCTGTTCGGGAAGGCCCTCAGGGAGAGGCTCACCGTCCTTGAGGAAGTACTGGCCCTTTCCGTCATACCCACCGGCGGCTGTCTTTATAACGCACCTCCCGAATTCCTTCCGTATCCTGGCAAGCTCCGGCAAACTCTCTGCCGTCTCGTACCTCGGTATGGGGAAATTTCCAGACCTGAGGAATTCCTTCTCCAGGCTCCTGTCCCTCTTCAACCTGATGGGTTCTATCCCTGGCCTAAGTTTTTCCTTTGAGCTGGCATATTCCAGGGCCTCTGCATTGACGTGCTCAAATTCGTACGTTACTAAGTCGCACTCGTCGACGAACCTCCTGTAATCCTCATAGGGAAAATGCCTGTCCGCTATACGCGAAGCAGGGTCACCCTTGTCACCACCCAGCACATAATACTCGTCGCCAAGTTTCTTTCCCTCGAGGATCATCATCCAGCCGAGCTGTCCTGACCCTATAATTCCAATCCTTGTCAAACCGATTCACCGAGGACGCGCTTCTGTTCGGATTCCATGTACTCCTGGACCATTTTCTTTATTTCAGGGTACTTGATCGATAGGATGCGGAGTGCAAGCAGAGCCGCGTTCCTTGAATTCCCTATTGCGACAGTGGCAACGGGAATTCCAGAAGGCATCTGGACTATGGACAGGAGGGAATCAAGCCCGTTCAGGTTCTTTGTCGGTATGGGCACCCCTATTACTGGAAGATGGGTAACAGATGCTGTCATGCCCGGAAGGTGTGCAGCCCCTCCTGCGCCTGCAATTATTACCTCGACTCCCCTACCGGAAGCTTCGGACGAAAATTCTATCATGAATCTCGGAGTCCTGTGTGCGGACACAATCCTGACCTCTGTTTCAACACCGAATTCATTGAGAGTTGTGATTGCATCCTTCATGAAATCATAGTCATTCTTGCTCCCCATTATGACTGCAACTTTTTTCATCAATGCTCAATGCATAGAGAATTTATTTATTTATCTAAGACCGATAAACTATCCAGATACTGGAGCAGGTCAGTCTCGCTTCCAATTGTCTTTGATGCTGCCTTCCCGATCCTGTTCATTACGGCCATACCTATTCCCTTTTCCATAATAGGGTGTATGCAGCCGGCCAGGGACGTTTTGTCCTCAAGTTCCCTGAATGCCTTGAAAAGGTTCGACGCCACTTCATATGTGTTTTCACCGTCGCCAAGCGAAATGTTGTCTCCAGCCAGCCCGTGAATGATCTGGGACGTTCCGATCAGTGTCACTCTGCTGGTTATTGAAGGGATCTTCCTGAAGAGTTCCTCATCAGTTATGAGGATCAGAGGCTTGTTCGGGGAGTAGTGCGTGTATTTCATGCCCGGAGCCAGAGGCACCTGGCTTCCATGTACTCCTGTATTCCGCATATCGGAAGTGATCTCCCCGAGGAATGGCTTGAGATCGTCAGGAGAATATACCCCCGGGCGTAGCATAACGTATGGTTTCCTGGTCACGTCAACTATTGTGGACTCTATTCCAAAGTATGTCCTGCCTGCATCAAGTATCATATCCACCACGTTCCCCAGTTCCTTTATTGCATCAGACGAGTCGACAATGCTCGGCCTTGTGGCGATATTGGCGCTCGGAGCGGCAATTGGCGTTCCGCTCCTTTTAATGAGTGCCAGTGCAAGGGGATTGGCCGGCATCCTCACAGCCACAGTTGGCAGACCTGCAGTTACTATATCGGGAACCAGTTGTTTGCGTTCCAGAAGAAGCGTGACGGGACCTGGCCAGATGCGTTCCATGGCAGTCCTCACTGTATCAGGGACATTCCTGCATATGCTGTCAAGCTGCGAAATTGAGCATATGTGTATTATGAGGGGATTGTCCGCCGGCCTCCTCTTGGCAGAGAATATCTTTCCACAAGCCTCTGCCGAAAGGGCATTAGCTCCCAGCCCGTATACAGTCTCAGTCGGAAAAACGACCGTCCCCCCGCCGGTTATGACTTTCGCGGCTGCATCCACCACCCCGGGATCCGGCTTATTCTGATCAACCTTCAGGACTGTTGCGGGCACTTTGCCTGATCCCGTCCCGATATTGAGATTTATCGCTAGTTTTCATGAATGCAACGGCAGGGTTACCCTTCATCAACTGCAATTGAAAATTTAGGGGTGGTCAAAAAAAGTATATGGTTCAGGCTCTGGCCAGGGATGCCAGGCTGGTAATCTCCTTGTCGTGCTCGTTACCCCATCTCTTAACCTTGTCTATATCCACTCCCCTCTTCCTGGCGATGTTTTCCACGGTTCTTAGCATCAGTTTTCCCCCGAGGGAAATTATGCCTCCTGTTCCCAGCCTTGATACGAATCCGCCCCGTGAATCACGGAAGCCGTCCCTGGTAGCCATCTTGGCTAGATGCCTGTAGGATGCATAATATACCGCAAGCATTGAGGTAGAGAGCATCTCCGTATTCAGGCTTCTTGACTTTATCCTTCCAAGAGGAACATTAAGCAGAGGCGTGACGGTGAACTCAAATGGCCTTCCGTCAACGAAGGAGTTGCTGAGCCTGTTGATCATCGCTATGCTGTCCCAGTTATCTTCATCGGTTTCATTCTGCTGCCCTACCTGTAGAGTGAAAGCCGGCCTCCAGTAGTACCTTGTTTCTGTATGCACTCCCTGCCACACTATATCCTGCCATGATCCGTCCGGCCCTATTTTCAGTGGCAGTGTCTTGTTTGGCATGTGCCTTCTCGCAAGCTCGTCACTGCCAGTCTCGACCCCAGTCTGGATTCCTATCCAGTTCCTTGGGCCTGCCTTGAGTATTTTTGAGAAGTTGCTGATCATTTCCGGATATCCCGCGGCTATGGATATCCTGCCATGGGTGGGGTTGGAAGTTTTAACGCCCTTCACGCCCATTGCCGCAGAGAAAACCTCGCTGATTGCCTCTTCGTTGGGCTCAAACATGTTCCCGTGCTTGAATCCGAATATTTCATCGGAGTGGAGCCAGGCATTGGTCTGCCCTGCACGTACATTGATCTCAATCTCCCGTTTCATCTTTTCTATGGGGTAATACCGCAACGGCCTCAGGGTAACTTCACAGAAATCACATCCGACACCACATCCCCTCATTACCTCAACCATGCCTTTCATGGATGGCGCAACAATCTCAGGGATCTCCTCAAGTTTCGGAAACGCCTGCTGCGTGATCCCTCGCGCAAGGAATTTCGGATCCTTCTTTATAACTTTCCTGAAATGATCATCGTATGTCATGTAACCCTGGTAGAAAACAGCAGGATCAATATCGCCTGATCTTATCTGCTCAAACAGTGTTCCTGCCATGTCATCCATTTCACCCTGAACGATGTAATCAAAATTGTACTTGTCTATTTCATCCCGCAGTATGGTGAATTCCCATACCCCTGGACCCCCGACGATTAGCTTCGCCTTTGTGCCTGATCGGGCCGCGTTCACCTTGGCGACCAGCGTGTCCCATTCCCTTCTGACCCAGGCATTAAGGTCCCCGCCGAAGAGGGCGTAATATGACATTGTTGTTGGGCCGAGGCCGAGCGGATCCATTGTGGAAAGGCCTATTATTTCCGTGTCGTCCTTTATGAAGTTTGATAGATAGTCCTCGTGGGCAACAGCGACATCCTCTCTCCGGTATTTCCTCAGGAGCGATGCCTCCAGCTTTCTGATTGAGTACTGCGAGAAAAGAGCCTGCCCGTCTGGCAGAGCGGGGGGAGCTGGTCCCTTTAGAAATTTATATACTGGAGGGGGGACTGCCTTGGTAGGGGCGCAAGGAAGGAAATCCAGCAGCGGAAAATTCCTATATTCATATGCAAGCGTGGTGTCTGATATCAGAACAAATTTGGTCATTTCTTACCACTAAGTGTAGATTCATTACCTTGATAAATATTTTCTGGCAAAATCTGGCATTATGTACAGTTTTTCTGATGCGTTTCAGGTGTCATTCTTTGAGCACATAGGAGTTGAGTGGCTGGAAAACCGCTGGATAACGCCTTTTATTAACGACGCACGTTTAAACTTAAAAATCCTCATGAACCGTAAGGTTCACGAAAGAATGTTTTACCCGTCTCTTCATTCCGGATGCGAAAAGCAGAAATGCAACGATTGCAGCTACTCCAAACAGGCTTATTGACGACCAAGTAAGGAATCCACTGTACCCGAAACCATAGAGGAACAACAATCCAGCCGAGGGACCAACCATGCTACCAATGCCCCACATCGCGCTTTTGAACGCCATGTATCTGCCTGTCTTATCCTGTGTGGAGTATGAGGAAATAACCGAGTTCTCAGCAGGTGCGGTAAGGTTCTCTCCAGTGGTGATGATGACCATGTCCAGTATCAACTGCGGCAGGCTTCTGGTAAAGGCCACCGTCCCATACCCTATGATATAGAAAAGGACTCCGAGGACCATGGACTGCATATCACTGAACCTGCGCATAAGCCTGTTTATAACTGGTTGAGAAACTACAACGGTTATTCCATTTGCAGCATAGACATAACCATAGAGTGACGGGTTGCTGAGTATTGAATGGGCTGAAAAGAGTGGGAGCGATGTCTGGAATTGTCCCGCGAGCATTGACAGGAAAAATACGCCGCTTCCGAAAATGATTATGAGGCGATCAAGCTTGAAGTGCTGACCGTTTATTTCCCTCCCATTTGACCGCCTGAAACTATTGCTGTCATCAATGAAGAAAAGGATGAACAGTAGCGATACAACCGACGTAATGACATTCAGAAGGAAGATTAGCGAGAAGCCCAGCTCAAAGAAAATTACTCCGAAAAGAGGGCCAATAATCCATCCAATGTTGAAAATTGTCCTGAACGTTGAAAACGCACGGCTCTTGCCGATCTCCGGAGAGAGGTCAGAAACCATTGCATTCATTGCAGGGTACTCAATGGCCGATGGCAGCGCGAAACAGACAAACAGGGCGGATATAATGATGGCACTGCCGTGGAGAACATCGGCAAGGAATAGTGCCGAGGAGACCACTACATAGAGAAAAGATGCGACTACCATTGTCGGCTTCCTGCCAAGGGAATCAGCAAGCAGGCCGGAAACTGGTTGAGAAATTATACCTATGGAAAAATAAACGGAGAATATCATTCCAGTAATATACAGAGGCAAATGCAGATCCACGCTAAAGTAAAGTGCAATGAAAGGCCAGATTGCGCCGGTACCAACGGATCTTATCATTCTTGCCAATCCGATGTACCGTACAATTTTATGATTCCATGCCTCTTGCACCAATGTCATGGATTTTTATGCTATGACTAGTAATTATACTATTGGTTAATTTAATTAATAAATTTGTGGCAATTTGTCACGGATTTATTGCATGATTTCATCGAAGGGGATTATACCTGCAATGGAAATATTCCATTCTGAGAATTTTTCACCAACACCGGCAACTATCTTCAGGAATCCACTGCTGTAATCCCTTGGCACTGCGAAGTCCATCTGGAACCTGGTTCCATCGAAACCCTGGCTCCTGAAGAAAGTAGGTATAGGTACCATTGCCGTTTCCGCCTGGATCGTCTGGAGCACCTTGTTAGAAGTGCGCGTCTCGAATCTTGTTTCGGACGCTCCAGCCTCCTTTGCCGAGTCATCAATGTCTGGCAGGCCGGAAAGGTATACAGCATCAATATCCTCTTCCGACATGTATCTTATTTCCCTCACCCACGATCCAGGAACAGGGTTACTCTCCTTGATCTTCTCTTCCTCAGGAGGAAAACTTGAAAGTGAAATATAATCAAGAGGTATGGAAGCGTTTATTTCCTTGAGGAAATTCATGGCACCCCTGCTCTGTCCAAGGTATACAGGAACAAGTCCCTTAATACCGGAAGAGGCTTTCATGATTGCCTCGGACACCTTTGCGGAATGCTCATGACTGAATCTCATGTTAACTCTCAAGGCACCACCTGACAGAATCATGCCATCAAGCACAACAGATGGGAGACCGGTGATCATCCTGAAGGTTTCAACTGGTGGGTACTCCGTGCTTTTCGCCCTGATTGCCCACATTGCACCGAGATCAACCGCACCAAACCGATCCAGGAATATTTTCATGTCCCTGGAATTATCTTGAGATTTAGGGACAAAAAGGATCATCTCGACGTAATCACCAGACATAATGGCAATCCCTGGAATGGATGCCCTGAGGAAAGTTGAAAGCGCAAGAATCGGATAATCGTTCCGCAATTCAAGAGTGCACTGCCTGTCGAGAATTTTATCCGAGTTTTCTATCAGCAACATTGGGGGAAGAATGGAGGAGTTATAAATGTTGAGAACGATGATCAACAGCGAAATATTTCGCCCACGCACTCGGGTGTTGTTT
>JAJYRT010000065.1 GCA_021793945.1 Thermoplasmata archaeon | reverse complement strand
CGACGAACTATATGGGATTTAGTTACGTAGCAGCTGTGGCAATTTTGCTCAGTTCCTCCCTTATTTTTTTTGGTATGGTATATGGTGAATTTGTGCAGAGCAACTCACAGGTCAGTTCGGCACAGAACAAGATGAACCAGGAAAATTACGACCTGATAAATTCGAAGGTTAATATAACCGGATACTACGTTGTACCGGGAACCACGTATAATGTAACGATAAACATGACGAATACAGGAAGCATAACACTCAATCTGGATACTTCCAGCTTACTGGTAAATGGTACGATGACGAACTTTACGCCATCCTCGAACTACCTTTTCCCGCTTGGGAACGGTAACATGACTTTTCATTCAGCTACTTCCGGCTTGAAGTCGGTCGAGCTGATCTTCAACACGGGATATGAAATATTCACGGAGGTTGATGCATAATGGCTTCAACAGCCGCATCGGAAATGATATTCTTCATAGCCACAATGGTGATAGCGGCATCAGTTGTCGGCGTGCTCGGAGGACAGACCCTGCATGTCACGCAGAGCATGAGCCAGTCATCCCAGGGGCTGTCATCAATGATCCAATCAGACTTTGAGATAATAAATGATCCTTCAAACATACCTTACCACAATGGGTATGTCTTCTATGTGAAGAATACAGGAACAAATTCGTTTTTCTTCACGAACGGGTCGATTTCAGCGGTGATAAACGGAACCCTGCTTTCGGGTGATCTTGTGACATACACGTCACCAGGCAATTCCGGCCAGCTGTTGCCAGGACAGGTTGGTGAGATAGTAGCAAACATTACGCTTACTGCGGGTTACTATTCAATTGTGGTAACGCTGAACAACGGTCTTTCAAAGACCATGGAATTCCAGGTAGGATGATTCAATGTATCTGAGCTTCAAGATAGATGGGGACGAACTTGACAGGAGAATGGGCGGCGGCCTGTATGTTGGCCAGATAGTCACTATACTGGGTGCAAGTGGAGAGGGGAAGACCCTTCTTTCCATACGACTTGCATATGGCGTCATTAAGAACGGATCAAACATCTGCTACGTGTCATCGCAGTTCCCGGTCAGGGAATTCATATCCGAAGCGGAAACGCTCGGTTACGGCATGTTCAACGAGATCCTTTCGGATAAGGCATCCTTCATAACTTCCGTGTTTATTCTCAGGAAGAACAAGAGGGCGGATCTTGATGATCTGCTGAGCCTTGACAAGGTCAAGGAAAAGCAGGTCCTGATAATAGACTCCCTTTCACCGGCTATGTTCAAGGATTTTGACATTTCTTCATTCCTCGAGCGGCTGAGGAAGTTCTCCGAGGGGAGGATAGTCATAATCACAATGAACCCGGACGAGCTGGATGCAAAGGCCATGAGCAAGGTTAACCAGCTTTCCACAACAATCATTCACATGCGATCCAAGGATCTGGCCGGAGAGAGGAAACACTACATCGACCTGATGAAGTTTCCCATGGCCATGAAGAACTTCCAGCAGTCCATACCCTTCAGGATCGAGCCAAAACGTGGACTAGTTGTGGAAATATCAAGTGTATCATGATTAAATTTGCGGAGTGAAGATATATGGCAGAAGAGATCACATCGGATACGATCCAGGATGCCCTTAACAGGAATCCTCATCTGGCCGATTATATCCTCAATTACAGGAGAAGCACAGGAAGGACACCGGAGTTTGTCCCTGTGCCGGACAACAAGCTGAGGGGCAGGGCATCCCTGGACATTATTTATCCGGTCGGTGACCCGATTTTCATACATGCGGTCAAGGAGAAGAATGCCATACTTTACAAGCCAATAGAGCCCAATCTTACACCAGAAGAGCAGGATATAATGGAGAAAGTGATGGCAATCATCCTTGAACACGCTGCCGATTACCCTCCACCCGAGAGTGCGGACGTACTCGAGGCAAATATTGACAAGATATACTCCAGGATCGTCAGTGTGGGGGGAGCAAACAAGGCAAAGGGCAACTCGGTTACAGTGGTGAAGGGCCTTTATGAAAAACTTCTCTACAATATCAAGAGGGAGGTTATAGGGCTCGGACCCATTGAACCATTGATACGGGACTCAAATATCGAGGATATCAGCTGTATAGGCGCGGATGGTGTCTACATTGTTCACAAGATCTTCGGATCGATCACGACAACAATCTCCTTCGGCGACAATAACAGGCTGATGCTCTTTGCAAAGAGGATAAGCGAAAGGGTGGGAAGGCCGGTAAGCGACAAGGTGCCCATCGTTGACGCCACGCTACCTGACGGGTCAAGGCTTTCGGTGGTATACAGCATGGATGTGTCTGCAAGAGGGCCAAGCTTCACCATAAGGAAGTTCTCCGACGTGCCCATAAGTATTGTGCAGCTGGTGCAGTACAACACACTCAGCGCAGAAGAAGCCGCGTATGTCTGGCTAGCCCTGGAATATGGGCAGAGCGTATTCGTCTGTGGTGAAACTGCCAGCGGGAAAACCACGGTGGTCAATGCAATAATACCATTCATAAGGCCGGAGCTCAAGGTGTTCAGCGCCGAGGATACGCCCGAAATAAGGGCTCCGCAGGAGGCATGGCAACAGCTCGTGACCAGGGAACGAGGAGCAGCCGATAGCAGGGTCAGCCTCTTCGACCTGTTGAGGACCGCCCTGAGATCAAGGCCCAATTACATAATCGTGGGAGAGATCAGGGGTGCAGAGGGTTCTATGGCATTTCAGGCAATGCAGACGGGGCATCCGGTGATATCGACATTTCACGCAGCCTCAGTCAGGAAGATGATACAGAGGTTCACTGGTGACCCTATCAACATACCCGTAACCTTCATGGACAACCTGAACATAGCCATGATCCAGCAAGCAGTGTACGTAAATGGCAGATTCTTGAGGAGGACCACCAGCATAAACGAGATAGAGGGGTACTACGAGGAGCTCGGAGGAGTCTCCACAAAACAGGTTTTCCAGTGGGATCCAACAACCGATCAGCACACCTTCAGGGGAATGAACAACAGTTACGTGCTTGAGAAGAGGATAGCAGTTACTTCTGGACTTGAGGATCCCAAGCTGATTTATGATGAACTGTTCAAGAGAGCGAGGATAATTGAGTATCTTGCTAAGAACAACCTGAATTCTTACTTCCAGGTGTTCGATCTGATTAAGAAATTCTACCAGACCGGAGACATCGGACTACCGGTATACGGGTGATCTAAATGGATGACGTAATCAGGCTGGGGAAATTTTCAAATATCGAGTTCAAGAAGAATGACGTTTTCATGATACTGGCTGCTTCGGCAATGGCTGGAGTGTTTCTGGGGCTATACCTCATCTTCAATTCTCTTTTGACCATCATACTGACTGTTGTTGCAATACTTGCAATGACGGGGATGGTTCTAAAGCCCGTAATAGACCGTGACTCGAAGCGCGCTAACATAAACGCGAACATCCCTTTCTTCGTCACTTCCCTGGCAACTCTTTCCACAAGCGGCGCCAACAGGATCGACGTGCTTGACATACTGTCAAAGAAAGAGAAAATCGGCATGATCAAGGACGACCTGAAGAAAATAGTTAACCTGGTGATGAACTGGAAAAGGGGGTTGTCGGAGGCAGCAAATGTCGTTGCCCGGAAGACTCCCAGCGATCTATTCGCAGATTTCCTGGACAGATTTGGCCAGGCTCTTGACAGCGGGCAGGATTTCATAGAATTTGTGAACCTTGAAACCGATGCTGTCATGAGCAATTTCGAGACAGCTTACATTTCCGCGCTGGCTACGTTTGACATATACAAGGATATGTACGTATCACTGCTCCTGGCATTTGCCTTCCTCATAGCTTTCATATTGATCATGCCGGTGCTGATACCCATAAACATCATACTCCTGCTGGCTTTCAGCCTTATCACTGTCTCACTGGGAGAATTCATGCTGCTTTACGGAATAAAGATGGTGCTACCGAACGACCCGATATGGCACGGAACCGGGATCAAGACAGAGGTGCAGAAAACAATGGAAAAAAAGTTCATGATTGCAGGCATGATATCCGGGCTTATCCTCATAGTCTTCCTTGTTACAAAGGTTGCCTACGTCATACCCTTCTATTTCACCGTTACCTCCGTTGTAACCCCGTTCGCGTGGCCGAGCATAGTTGGTTCACGCATGGAAAAATCCATAGGGAAGAAGGATGACATGTTCGGCAGCTTCATGCGTTCTCTATCAGGTTCTGCCTCAGCCAGGGGAAACATGATCATTGATGCCATGAAATCCATGATTGTCCATGATTTTGGCATGATGACCAAGGACGTCAAGAATCTCTACAAGCGTCTTGTCTACAGGATCGACAGCATCATAGCATGGAAGAATTTCAGCGCAGATACCGGTTCACACCTGATCGAGCTCTTCACGGAATCGTTTGTGGAAAGCGTTGAACTGGGCGCCGACGCAGCTGCCGCGGGAAACATAGTTAGCACCAATGTTGACAAGATAACAAGACTGCGGAGAAGAAGGAGACTCTCTGTAAACACTTTCACGGGTGTCATATACGGCATAACTGGTGGACTGGCATTTTCTCTTGCAATTTCCTTCGGGATACTGGAGATTATAGACAAGGTGTTCAAGCAGTTCGCAATATCAGGCCTGGCTACATACGGGATATTCTTCAGCCCGCCATCCGCCACAATACTGAGCATAGAGATTTTCCTGTTCGCAATACTGTATATCCATGCTGGAATATCCGGTATCTCCATGAAAATAGCTGATGGGGGAAGGAAACTGCACGGCATCCATCACATAGTCATAATGATGTGGATAATATCCATAGTGGTATATGGAACACTGCAGATAACGACCATACTGCTCGGATCCTCATTCTGAACGTGGAAATAATATAAATCTGCTGATCATCATGGCGGGATGTATGAATACAGGCCTTCCATTTCCCTGAACGAGAGGCATTACACGAGACAGGATGGATTGAGCCTGGGAACAAGCATATCCGGGACGACGGTCAGGGTACCGGTTCCAGACATACAGGGACATATTCTCATCACCGGTAAGACCGGATCAGGTAAATCCTCGCTTGTTGCAGGAATAATGAAGGATCTTTCCGGAACCGAAGGTTGCAACATAATGCTGCTTGACCCTCATGGAAAGCTGGCAGAAGATTTCGTGGTTTCCAACCAGTCGAAGGAACTGGTTTACATTTCGCCAAGAGTAATTGAGGGAGAAGGACAAAAGATAGCCATCCAGCTGAACGGGATCATCGGCGGTGACAGGGAAAACCCGGAAAACAGCCTCGGTTGGGTCAGGGAACTATTTTCAAGGGAGTCAGCGCTCTCAAACAATACTTGGGGACCGAGGCTTGAGGTCATATTCAGGACCCTGCTTTCGGAGATGGTCAGGCAGCGGCCGGATTCAAATCTTTCCGACCTGGCTTCGATCCTGACAAATCAATCCGACCTCAAGTCACTTCTGAGGCAGTCAGGAAGTCCGGCGATCAGGGAGTTCATGGATATGCAGATGAAGGACTGGAGAAACTGGAACCAGTATGTCTCGAGCGCCCTGAACAAACTGCTGCCGATCATATCAAGCAGCACTGTATCCGCATTGATTTCATCCAGAAGAGATTCCTTTGACCTGGGAAGCGCCATTGAGGGGGGAAATCATGCATTCGTGATCGAGGTTTCAAAGACCACGATGCCTGAAGACACTTCCCGCATTCTCACCTCAATATTCCTCCAGAGATTCTGGGCCGAGCACCTTGCTTTGAGGAAAACCATTGAGACCTACATCATAGTTGATGAGTGCCAGTTCGTGGAATCCTCGCTGCTTGAAAGACTGCTCAGTGAAGGAAGGAAGTACGGGCTGCACCTCGTATTGATTACCCAGTCAATAAGCCTGCTGGGAACAGCACGGAGGAATGCCATTCTTTCAAACGTAAGGAACTTTATTTCCTTCCCGGTTTCCGACGAGGATGCGGTTATCCTCTCGAAAACAGTTGCGACAGGAGCCAGGGAGAGGGATTTCATCTACGTGCTCAAGAACCAGGAACTTCACAGGGCCGTGATCTGGTCGCAGGGAGAGAATGGCTTGGCCGGGCCATTAAGCTTCAGTCCAAGCGTAATGGACAGCTATGATCTCGACGGAAAACTTGCCGAGAAAATCACCAGCAGCATTAAGAAATATGGGCAGCCTGTCCTGAAAGAGGATAAAACTCATGCGGAGATGGGCCGACACGCACGACTGGTCGATGCCATGGAGAGGTATCTTGCCACAAAGAAAATACCGATCATCGTAAACCAGAAGGTAAACGACCTCATACCTGACGGGCTCTTTACTGTGAACGGCACGGAGTATGTCCTGGAAGTGGAATGTTCCGACCTGGATAATATCCACCGGATTTTCAGGAAGATCAAAGGGTATCCCAGGAGGAAAATTGTGTTCATGGTATACGCCGAAGATGCGGAAAGGCTTTTTTCAACACTCACTGGCGCATTCAGGATCAGGAGGAAAGGATCATCTATCCTCGAGATACCCATATACAGGGAAAGCGATACGATTTATTTCAGGGACGTCAGGGATTATCTGGAGAGGATTTTCATAGTTGCTTCTGACGGGAAAAACCTGCAGTATCACAACGGATTGGAAATGAAGAGATTCTCTCTTTCCAGCCTGGCAACGGAAGATACTTTCATGGGCACGTTTCGAGGGGTTGTGGATGGGCAATTGCGCAGCGCCATATACGGCATCATTTCCTCTTCCGGTTATCCGTACATTTTAGCGTCCGACCCGCGACTTAAGGCATTTGATAATTCAACTGTTCTAGATCTATTCGGTAAGAGGGCAATAATTGCACTTCCTGATCTCTTTAAGACGAAGGCATGAGGCCTTTCTGAAAAAAAAGAGATCACTCTTAATGCTATTTTCCCCCACTCTTAAGCCTCAATGCGGCTTCTGATATTTCATCCAGCACACTTTTGACTGTTTCTTCACAATCAGTCCTTTCGGATCCGTAGGAAGAAACCTCAACCTCTATCTTTGGGAGGATGTTTTCAGAATTCAGCGGGTGCGTCTTGATATAGACTTTCCCGTCCCGCTCTTTCATTATTCTCGTTATCTCCGGGGCAAGGGTGCTCTCCATCATGTTTTCTATCATCACGGACTTTTCACAGTAAACGCCCCCAAATGCATACTGATCCCTGGCCAGCCCCAAAAGCGCTTCCATTTCCGATGGAACTCCAGGAAGCACTATGACCTTGCAGGTCCCTACATCAATTATGACACCGGGAGCTATTCCTACGGGATTTTCTATGTAATGTGCACCAACCGGAAGATACGCCATCTTTTCCCTTTCCACGGTAAGTGGAAGGTTGAGTGATGTGTAATGGTTCCGCAATATCGCCATGATATGGTCATTCCTGGCGAGTTTCATGGAGAAGGCATTAGCGACGGATTCAATGGTAATATCGTCAAAGGTTGGGCCCAGTCCTCCGGAGGAGACCACGAGATCGCTGTGCTTAACGGCCTCCATGAAAGCCTCAGCAATCCCCTCTGGGGTATCTTCGCACACATACCCGTACCTGACACGGTAACCCGCGAAAGTGAGCATGCGTCCTATGTGGGCAAAATTTGTATTTACCGTCCTCCCCTTAAGCAATTCATTCCCCACAGAAATTATCGATGCGATTCTTTCCATTCTGGACACCGAACTAACATTGGGTTATGGTATTAATGAGTTTTCAAAAAGGAATGGTTGGGGAATCACTCTGCTGGAGGTTCCTGGGTGCTTGCTGATGAGTGTGCCGTCTCCTTGTCCCTGGTATAACCGAGTTGGGCGGCTTTCTTCACTGAGGTGGAATAACCGAGGAAGCCTATTATCACCACTGCAAATATGACAAGGAAAAATCCAATGCCGAGGTTGTCAAGGTTGTGCACACGCACACCAGTGGAAATCCCATAGTCAAGCAGTTGAGGGAAAAACAGTATACTTGCACCCGCTATGACAAATGCTATTCCGCCATAGGTGAGCACATACCTGCTTATGCTCTTGGCTACAAAGGCTATTCCATTCTTTGTAAGATTCTTGCTTTTGGAGAGCCAGGCGCCAAAGCCAGCTCCAAAGAGTATCTGCATGGTCATCGTTCCGAGGCCAAACAGCAGGCCTGGAGCAAATCCCCAGTAAACCGACGGCATGGATGGCGCCAAAACCGTATATATTATAAGGGCAAATGCTCCAAAGCCGAAACCTGCTATGAGGCCATGAACAAAGGCAAGCTTCAGAGGGATAGGCTTAATATTGTCTCCCAGGAATACGGGGTTCGCTTCGTGTTCCAGCTCGGCATGCTCTTTTTCAGGATTGTTTTTGTGCAGTCCTACCAGTCTGCCCAGTGCATGCTCAAGATAATGCCAGTGCAGATATTTTCCCCTGGATGCGATGTAGATGCCGGCAGCAGCCATGGCTATGCCGACAAATATGTAAGTTATCCCGAAAGCAGCCGCTGTCATGAAGATCCCAGCAAGTGCAAGGAAGGCAACTTCAGAGAGCAGGGCACGCTGGAAGGTAAACCCGCT
This sequence comes from Thermoplasmata archaeon, assembly GCA_021793945.1. The sequence goes on along the minus strand of JAJYRT010000065.1, from coordinate 1,418 downwards.
GGAAAAAATAAGTCCTGCCCTCATACCCTTCCTGGTGCTGTAGCTCCCGACTGAGTAGGAGAATGTGATGGGCCACGTATGCTCATCCGGTGTTATTCCATGTACTATGCCAAGCAGATATGATATTATAAGTGCGGAAAGCAGGTCCACATTTGATGGGTTCCATAAGTTAATCACTACCATGATCTCACCCATAGATTATTGGCTTTCCGTGTGGGCACGCCTTTGGCCTTCCAACAAAGGTGGATAGTTTCATTGCTGAACCCGAACCGATCATGTAATCAAAGGCACTGACTTCCTTGCATGCTTCCTCAAGGTCAATTCCGCTTTCGACAAATAGAGTTTCAAGGATGCGGTGGCAGTTGACTATATAGTTGTAGCTTTCCTTCCCGGAATCGGTAAGCACCACCATCCCCTTTTCCCTGGTCACCAGACCCTTGTATTCAAGCCTCTTCAGTATTTCAATCACCGTTGGAGGCTTCAAGGCCATTATCTTTGCTATTTCTGACAACCTGATAGGGAATTCGGTAGAACCATTCTCACGAATTGCAACCACGCAGTCCCTCTCCCTTCGCGTGAGAGTAAATTGTTCTTTCATAAAGTTAGTATTACACTAATATACTTAAATATATCTAATTAAATAAAGTATAGTTAAACTCAGTGTACTATTGCGACAAAATTACCAACTGTAGTTACTACTAATCCGAGCAATATTAGTGCAGCCATCCACTTGTACTTGTTTCCGGATGATATGTTTCCGATTGCCAGGCCCATGGCAGCAAGCACGAAATAAGCGGAAAGTATGGCTACCACTCCAAAGGCTGGCTCGGTAACATCAACCGAGAGGGGGATCAGGGCTCCTACAAATCCAAAAGTCCCGGACAAAAGTGTGCCGGCTAGGGATTCCACGAAAATTTTTGTCCCGAGATCACTCTTTATTAGTGATTCAGGCGAATGCATGGTCAACTGCCTGGAAGCCCTTATGAGCTGGAACCGTAACCTTGAATACTCAGCTATGAAGAAGCTCAAGGTTCCGACAAAAGCAGAGCCAAAGGCGATCCGTAAGGCGAGATCGACGGTCATAACGCTGGGCCCGAGAAAATCTGCAGATGCGAGCATTAAAACGGTTATTACCCCATCAGTGAGGCCCATGGTGATGGGGAAAACCAGGTTTTCCCTCAAATATTTCCTCTTATGTTCTCTATGAGTCTCTTTCCTACAGCTATCTGGTCAACGGAATGCACTGCCGAACCGCTTCTCTCAATTTTGTCAATCAGTTCATCGTAATCGATATTGTTGCCTTCTACGGTGATACTGATGCCCATGGTTTCCATGTCCATTTCAGTAACGCTTGCATTGACCGCTTCAACTCCAGGAACGGTATCTATTGCGTTTAAGAGTTCAACAAATGTTGGCCG
>JAJYRT010000064.1 GCA_021793945.1 Thermoplasmata archaeon | reverse complement strand
GATGGAATAGGACCGGAGATCATGGAAGCAACCTTAAGGATCATCAAAGCCGGAGGTGCCAGCCTTGACCTGGAGACTATCACCATAGGGGAAACCATTTTCAAAAAAGGAATAACTGCAGGAATTGAACCATCCGCCTGGAATTCCATCAGAAGAACGAAGGTTTTCCTTAAGGCGCCGATCACAACACCGGAGGGCGGAGGATTCAAGAGCCTTAATGTCACAGTGAGGAAAACACTTGGACTGTTTGCCAATGTGAGACCTTGCTTATCCTATGATCCTTTCATATCCACGAAGTACCCAGACATGGATGTTGTAATAGTAAGAGAAAATGAGGAAGATTTGTATGGAGGGATTGAACACAGGCAGACAGCAGATGTATTTCAGTGCCTGAAGCTGATTTCCATTCCTGGATCTGAAAGAGTGATAAGATATGCTTTTGAATATGCCAGAAGATACAACCGACATAAAGTCACCTGCTTTACAAAAGACAATATAATGAAGCTTACGGACGGAACTTTCCACAGGATATTTGATGATGTTGCAAGGGAATATCCCGATATTGAGAACGAACACTGGATTGTGGATATTGGAGCTGCAAAACTGGCTGATTCTCCTGAACAGTTTGATGTTATAGTAATGCCAAATCTTTACGGTGACATCCTTTCTGACGTAGCTGCCCAGATAGCTGGTTCAGTCGGACTTGCAGGAAGTTCAAACATAGGTGATGGAGTTGCAATGTTCGAGGCTATTCATGGTTCTGCCCCCAGGCGCGCTGGACAGAACCTTGCCAATCCATCCGGGCTCCTTTTAGCTGCAGTACAGATGCTTGTTTACATTGGGCAGGGTGACGTGGCAGCCAAAGTACATAATGCGTGGCTGAAAACGATTGAAGATGGCATACATACCTACGACATCTTTGATCCTGCCGTTTCCAGCAAGAAAGTTGGAACGAAAGAATTTGCCGATGCAGTTATAGAAAATCTGGGAAAATATCCACAGAAGCTGAAAAGTGTCAATTATCCGGCACATGGGACCCCATTGAAAATTAAGCTGGCGGAACGCCCTGTTCCGTCCAAAGAATTGGTCGGTGTGGACGTATTTGTTGACTGGAGAGGTTTGGCTGATGAACTTGGAAGACGTCTTGAGGAAGTTTCAAAACCTGAATTCCAACTTGTAATGATCACAAACAGGGGAACTAAGGTGTACCCTGATGGAATTCCAGAAACTTTTTGTGTTGATCACTGGCGCTGCAGGTTTCAGAGTGCCTCTTCCGGACAGCCAGCAACGCACAGGAATGTGGTTGATCTCTTAGGTCGCATGGTGGCCGCAGATATTCCTCCAATCAAGACTGAGGGGCTGTTTACCTTCGATGGAGAACCTGGATTTTCACTGGGACAGGGTCAATAACCTGAAGTTTGCATGTTAATACCATATAGGCTACACAGTAATATACAACAAGATCGGTTTTCGCTGGTCAAGAGTTTTGCAGTGGGAATCAATTTCGGTCAACCTTCATCTTGTAGAACTCCCAAAAGTATCAATTTATCAAGCCTGTGCAGGGCTACTAGCAGTATTTTCGTGTATGCCCCATTTACTGATCTCTGCGGTAATTTGATCAATATACTTTTATAGCTATTTCCAGGTCTTCCACAAGAGTCTGTATGGTTTGCCAAATCCAACCATGAGGTATGAGGGTTTCAGCGATTGCGTGTGGCTCTGCTTAAAACGTGAAAAGGGACTTCGCATTTGAATAGCCAGATTAGAAACATGTCAGATCTACCCGCTTTCTTTTCTTTATATAGCGGAAACGGGACGCCTACAAATCACCATATATTTATATTTTCTATGAATGCCTACCAATCATGAACAAAGAACTGAATCTCTCTGACCTCAGGTTTGGTGATGAACTCATCAAAAGAGGATTTGCCAAGATGACAAAGGGCGGCGTGATCATGGATGTTACTACTGCTGCTCAGGCAAAGATCGCTGAATCTGCAGGAGCAGTAGCTGTCATGGCTCTGGAGAGGGTCCCTGCGGATATCCGTGCGGCAGGGGGAGTTGCAAGAATGGCTGATCCAGCTAAGATCAAGGAAATAATGTCGGCTGTATCTATCCCGGTAATGGCAAAGGTCAGGATTGGCCATATATCGGAAGGGCGTGTCCTCGAGGCTTTGGGAGTCGACATGCTGGATGAGAGCGAAGTGCTGACTCCCGCAGATCCATTCTTTCATCTGTACAAGAAGGAGTTCAAGGTGCCAGTTGTCTGCGGCGCGAGGACCCTTTCAGAAGCGGTCAGGAGGATATTTGAGGGAGCCGCCATGATAAGGACGAAGGGAGAAGCAGGCACTGGAAACATAATTGAGGCAGTGAGACACATCAGGGTAGTTAACGAAAGCATAGCAGTGCTGAAATCACTCGGCATTAAGGATCTTGAGAGAGTTGCCGATAACATGACTGATTCTTACCGGACCTTGAGAAAGACGGTGTCGGGAGATCTGTTTGGTAGCGAAGGATCGCTTTCAATGCACAATCTCTTCGCAGGAATGGGAGAAGACAGGATAAGAGTGGAAATCCTGAAGATTCTCAAGGAGATAAGAAGCAAGGGGAGGCTGCCCCTCGTTAACTTTGCCGCCGGAGGAGTAGCCACACCTGCGGATGGAGCACTGATGATGCAGCTTGGATCGGATGGAGTCTTTGTGGGAAGCGGCATATTCAAATCTCCTGAGTCTGAGAAGATGGCAAGGGCAGTGGTTGAAGCTGTTGAAAATTACGAGGATTTCAAGTTAGTGGGAAACGTATCGGAAAACCTGTCCGGCATGGCCGGTATGGACATAGAATCCATGCCAAAGGAAATGCGACTGCAGGAGCGTGGATGGTAGGTACTGATTTCCATAGACTATTTTCTCCTGATTATTCTATTTCTCGTGATATTATTCGTTCTCTCAAGAGCGCTTAATATCTTCGACCTCAAGGGTAGCATTGCAGCCTTTGTAGTTGGATTGTTCGTTGCCATACTCGGGTCGCTAGAATGGCTCATCTTGATGATTGTATTTGCTGCGGTCTCTCACGTTGCCACCATCTCGTTCCTGAAACAGAAAAAGAGAATATCCATGCAGGAAGGGAGGGAAGGCGAAAGGAAAACTTCAAATGTTGTTTACGCAGCTTTGATAGGCCTTGGAATTGCGGTCGTCCACTTCATTGACCCAATCCACGTTCCGTATTTCACGTTATTTGCAGTTTCATTTGCCGTTATAGCTTCAGATACATTTGCTTCAGAACTGGGAATAATGGACAAAAAAGTGTTTATGATCACGACCTTCCGCAGGACAACGAGGGGAATAAACGGCGGCATTTCATTGATCGGAGAACTTGCAGCACTGCTCGGATCGTTCATAATCTCTATAACCTACAGCCTTCTCAGACACGGAAATCTTGATCCATTGCCCATTGTTGCAATAGGAATAATGGGATTCATAGGATGCCAGATAGACAGTGTCCTCGGTGCTGCATTTGAAAACCGTGGAAAATTGACCAAGGGCGAGGTAAATCTCTTCGCTTCTCTCACTGCGGTTATTGTAACCGGGCTGATCATTATATTTTACCCTGGGGTCTGAGTCCCGTTACGCTTAAAAAAGTGCTCTCGTTCCTCGAGAAGCGATTCCCTGAATGATATCATTCTCCTTCTTCTGACAAGGGGGTAATCGAAGGGGAAATGTTCTATTATGTACTTCTTGGCATCATCAAGAAGGCTCTCTGGATTGCAGGTAATATCCACATTCACACCCGAGACTACCTTCCCTCTTTCCAGTTTCTTGAACCTAGAGGATGTTATGGAGCCGCCAAGCATAAATGTGTATGAAGGGTTGAATCCAACCTCTATTGCGCTTGATGATAACACAACATCCCCCAGGAGCGCAATCTCGTAACCTATATCAATGGCGTTACCGTTAACAACCGTGAAGATAGGCTTTTCTATTGAATAAACAAGGGAAAGCAATGCGCCGCAGTATTCCATCAGATTTTCCGTTTCTTTCCTGTCGCCAAAATTGAAACCTGTTCCATAGCGCATGTTCAGTCCTGTTATTGCAACAGCCTTTACGCCATCATCCATTGCAGCAGTTCCGACGGCAGTGACAAGTTCAGAAATGTGGGATGTTTCCAGGTGGGAGTTGTTATCTGGTCTCAGGACAACCAGCCCTATATTGTCCTCCTGCCAGAAGCTTATTGATTTGTAGCCATCTACCCTGATATCACTCATGATAGAAGGCCGCCCTGTATAACCTCATGATCAAGCCGCTTATGACGAGTATCCCTCCTAGACCTAGCCCGAATTCTCCCTCAGGGATAACTCCAACAGGGTTCAGCGTGGATATCATTGCGATCACGGCAACAGCGAATATTCCAAGTATGGCAGATATAATCACTGCAGTGTTGACGCTTATAACGTGCTGCTTTGGCTCCTTCACAGGCTGATATTTCTCGGCGACCTGAGCAGACTTCATTGTTCCAAGTGCAACAAAGGAAGTTGCCCCGCCTGCCAGAGCAGTCGAAACAAGATTAAGCGCTGATGTGTGGTTCATGAATGCAGAGAAGTTTTCTGCCAGTTCGATCACCATGAATATCAACAGGAACATGAAGAGCAGGAAAGATGCTATGGATTTCGTCGAGGTCACCTTGAACTTGTTCTGCCTGTACATCCTGTTAAGGAAGTACATTCCTCCAACTACTATTACCCAAGGTGGAATGAATACTGCATATACCTCTGATGGCGGAATTGGTATGCCTGGGGAAAGAGCACCCCAAGCCGAAAGTATTACCATGTAAATGACTGCAAGTATGCCGAAGGCAGTAACCATTGGCCTCGCAAGAGGATGAAGATCCTTGCTGCCGTCCATGAACGGTATAAGGAGGAAGTAAAGTAATGGAACTACGCCGAAAACCGTGGACGCTATGAGAGGAGACATTGGGCCGGTGAAAATCTGGAAATCAACTGCCTTGTAAATGAACAGCAGGAACCACGGAGGATAGGCTGGAACATATCCTGCAAAAGGGCTGGTAGGCGCAAAGCTAGGGAATGGCGAGAACAATGGTGGGATTGGTGGGTTTGTGGCACTTGCAGGTACAGCGCTTCCATTTATGAGCATCAGTATCGACGGAATTATTATCAGAATACCGAACGTGTATAACGCAAGCTGAACCATGAATGCCATATTGTATGGAAACCAGGGCTTATAGGACGGGTCTTCCTTGTCAACGGCTGGAGCCGTGTATTTGGATTTCCTGTTTGATGGCATCATGCCGTTTGCCTCTGCAAGGAAGAAATGCAGGCCAAACAGCAGACCTATAATTGCAGTGAATACGATGTGCAGGGACAGCATGTGGGTGAAGAGGGATAGTGACGTGCCATTTCCGAATACAAGGGATTCAAGTGTTGCACCAAGAATCGGCGTGGATAATGCTATACCTCGACCAACATCAGTCGCATCTGATGACAGCACATCTCCGGTCATTGAATAGCCGAAGAATCCAACGCCTATGGTAATTGCGAGAAGCAGTACTCCCGTTATCCACTGCAGGCGTCTGGGCTTCTTGTAGGCTCCCATGAAATAATTCCTGAAGAGATGAATGTAAATCAAGACAATCATCGCATAGGCTCCATATAAATGGGAAGCCAGGAAAAGCGCGCCAAATGGCACGGTATCTATGATGACATTAACTGTGTTATAGTAGGGATCAGACGGGGTGTAATATATAAGAAGAAGAAGACCGCTGATTACCTGATAGACAAAAGCCATGGTTATCAGCGCGCCTGTCCAGTACCAGATACCTCTCTTTCTCCTCATATAGTCCGGCACTGTCTTAAGTGGCAGTTCGTTAAGCTTCAGGGTATCAACAACTTCATCCACCACATCCTGCCTTTTCTTCCAGAATTTATACTTCTCTATATCCATTATCTGACCTCTCTTCATCCCTGGATTGATTCAACCGTTACATCCGTGTATGTCTGGCCCTCTGGAAGTGGAGTACCGCCTGTCAAATCACTAATCTTCCCGTATATTGTCGGGCCGGTCATGCTGACCACCATGAAGTTCCCGGTCGTGACATCATATTTCAATATTGTTGCCGGGAGCGGATGTGTGGTCGGGCCTGTTATAACTTTTGCCCCCTTGCTGGGATCGTAAGTGCTGCCGTGGCAATTACAATGAATATACGTTGGAAAAGCTGGGCTACCTGGAGGATAATAATGTATTATTGGGGGTACGCAACCAAGATGTTGACAGATTGCACTGAATGCAACAACCGAGTTTGCCGGTCCAACCCCCCCAGGTGACTCGTATGTTCCGCCTGTAGCCGGTATGAAGACAGACATCGGTTCAACCGGAGTGGGTTTGTTGTTACTATCACCAATGTTTAGCAAGAAATTCGGATCGCTTTGCAAAGGGTAATCAAATAGAACAATGTTTCCACCAGTGAACGATGGTGGAATATCACTGTATTTCAAAGGATTTCCATTATAATAAAGAGTCAACTCGGGAAATGAACCGAGTCCCGAAGAGGGGGGAATGATATTTTGAACAACGCCCTTCAGAACCCCGGCAACGGCAGCACCTGCAGAGATAACAACCATCGCCTTAAGAAAGTTCCTTTTACCAGAATCTATGGATTCTTCGCCCATATTTGGAAATAACGTCTAGCATTTAATATTTTTCCCCAACTGGCAGTGCTGATCTCTCAAGACGGGGGAAGCAAGAGCAAATATTATACTGTCAAAATGATTACACCAAGCTTAAAGGGCTCGTAGTCTAGTGGTTATGATACCGCCCTTACAAGGCGGTGGTCACCGGTTCGAATCCGGTCGGGCCCACTTATACCTATAAGCAAGTCCTACATCAGGTAAACTACCCCCGCTGACAATTTGCCACATCAAATAAAATTCCGGAAGTCGGATAATACAGCATCCATAAATACTCTTTGTGAAAACTGCATCATTAACATTTATAGAGCCCGTAAAATATGTTGTCTACGTTTTTATTAACACACTAACATTGCAAAACTATTCCCATCATTTCAGGTGAAAAAGTGCTTATTCACCGTTCCCGGCTGCCCGTTTGAGACTGATTGACCTCGCTCTTTCTAATTTCATAGAGACAAGTGTAAGCCCCAATGCAATTATTATACCGACACTAGAGGCTAATGGCAACACTGATAAGGGAAAGTAACTGAATAGACTCCCACCCAAAACTGCCCCCAAAGCTATGCCGATATACAAAAATGAGTTGTTAATAGAAAGAGCGGTTTGATGAGAATTTTCCGACGAGAAATAAACAATTCTCCGTAACTGGGAAGGCATAAAACCTTGTATTGCAGTGCTAAAGACAAAATATGAAAGTATAAAATAGAGCGAAGATTCGCTCAGGAGGAGGTAAGATATTATTAGGGAAATTACCGCTACCAGAATAGAAATCTCGGCTGTTTTCATGTGCCCCCATCTATCAGTAGCATGACCTCCGAGTATAACTCCGATGAATGATCCTGTTCCAAATAGCATCAGAGCATATCCTACATCCACTGGTTGCACTTGCGCGATACCGGATAGAATCGGAGAGAGAAAAGGGAAAATGGTAAAAATAGCCATTCCCCAAAAAGCATATGCCAAAACAGCTACAACAAAGGAGGGGCGAAACAATGAATAATAAGGAAGCCGAACGACCTGTGGGACATTATTCTCCGAGGAACCATCAAGAAACAAAGCCAGACCTGCATCCGCAATGATTCCTATGACTGCTATAAATAGATATGTTACTCGCCATCCTAATAAAATGCTTATCCATGTACCTATTGGAACCGCAATTGCCATAGACAAAATTAACCCTCCCGACACTATCGCAAGAGCCTTCCCCTTTTTTTCCTCTGGTGCAAGAGTCACTGCTAAAGCAAAGGCTACAGGCGTAAAAAGTGAGGCCCCAACCGCTGAAATAACCCTTGCTACTATCAACATATAAAAATTAATGGCGAATGCTGAGATAACCTCACCAGCTATGAATACGCCAAGAGACGCTATCAACAGTTTAGGTTTGTGCCACAGTGCCATTCTCATGGCGAGAATCGGACCAAAAATAGCATATATAATCGCAAACACTGTGACTAAATAACCTACCGCTTGCAGAGTTACCGCAAAACTGTTAGCAATGTATGGCAAGATGCCAGCAATAACAAATAAGTCGGTTCCTATTGCGACCACCCCAAGGGTAAGTAAAAAGATACCTAATTTCATTATTGCAAACCTCTATAGTTTGATAACTATACAACTATATAGCACTGTAATACTTAAATAATCGCTATCAATAAGAACACGTAAAAACATGAGATATTTTTCATATCCAGAAAAAGAGTCTATTACGCTAGCTGGGATTCTTTATGCATTAAGTGACTCGGTTCGGCTTCAGATAGTTATGACTCTTTCGGATGGCGCAGAGAAAGGGGCTTACGAATTCAAATCACTTTGCAAATCACCCACTCTAGCTTATCATTTCAAAATTTTACGGGAAGCTGGCATAACGAAAACAAGAATAGAAGGAAGATACCACTTTGTATCACTGCGTTTGGCAGATCTGAATGAAAGATTTCCCGGATTAATGGATGCTATTTTAAGGTCGGCTTAATCCGTAGATAAATAATAGAAAAATAAAATCAGGGAAGAGTGCCAGTATGATTCAAGAATCTCAAACAATGAGGATTGTTTCCTAAAGTTAAGTGGTTGCTGCAATTTATAACAATTTAATGAATTCATCTATGGTAAGATCGCACTGCCTGATTATTGCTCTTAACGTACCTTTCGGCAGTTCATCATGGTTAGGGACCGCTACTCTCTTTCCATCCTTTTCCCTCTTCAATATTATATGGCTTCCAACCTGTCTCTTGAATTCAATCTAACTTCAGAAAGAACTTTCATTGTGTCTTTGCCAGAAACGGAAGGAAGTTTAGGCATGTAGTTCAACGTTTCCAATGATATCTATATCATGAGGAATAGCCTCTCCATCTGCGATCATGTCTTCTATAAATCCTTGGATAGCTTCCTTTATGTTTGCCATGGCCTCTTCCACTGTGCTACCATCCGATATGCATCCGGGTAGAGCTGGCACTGTAGCCACATATATGCCATCCTCGTCTTTCTCCAGGACTACGGTAAATCTCATAAGTTTTACAATGGAATGATAAGTATAAACCTTTGCACTTCAGTTAATGCTCCGCGATTTCGTCCTATGACTCACGGATGATAAGCACAATGGAACCTTACATTTCCTTGTACCTTGAAAGTCTTGGCAGCTCTCCCGGATCAAGTGAACAACCTTGATGGCATCATTGGACTTTTTTAAGTTCGTTTTCCTTCGGCCAGACAAAAAGCTCGCTGAAGATGTAATTGGCAAAGACACCGAAGAAGATGCCAAGCAGGTTGAGGGCCAGGTAATTGAATGCGATGCCGAGGGTAAGGAGGACAAAGGCCACGTAATTTATAATTCCACCTATTCCGGCAAACATATTGTACCGGGCAGCCTTTGAAAAAAGATGTCCTCTTTTCCTGTTTCCAAACGTCCAGAAATTGTTGACAGTGAAGTTTGTGAGAATAGAGAATTCTATTGAGGGAATCGCAGCAAACACAGGATGGGTTATGGCTCCGTGGAACAACCCGGAATAGGCCAGCAGATACAGTATACCTTCATTCACAATAATACCGGAGAGGCCCACTGCCACAAACTTCAGTGGCCTGTAACCGGACAAACCGAATACGAGCCTCAGGTAGTTGAGATTCTCCGTTACGCTCAACTTGCTCTTTCCTTTAAGCCTTGGGTTGAAAGTATATGGGACTTCCACGAGTTTTGTGCCTGATCCCTTTACCAGTATTTCAAGAAGAATCTTGTATCCGCTTGAGTTGATCTGATCCTCCTCTATTATACCCTTCCTGAATATGAAGAAACCCGATAGGGGGTCGGTTAGAACCTTTGTCTCCTGTAACATTAGGTGGGCAATGAAAGTCGCCGACTTCGATACCAGCTTCCTGAAAAATGAAAATTCCTCTGCGCCGCCCCCGGTCATGTA